>JBDSKT010000109.1:0-4751 GCA_039916765.1 Sphingomonas sp. | reverse complement strand
CCAGACCGGCGTGGACGAAGGGGCCGAGCTGGTCGTCGATGGGCGCGGGTTCGCGTTGCAGGGCCATGAGGAAGGCTTCTTCATCGGCCCGTCGCTCTTCGACCGCGTCACCACCGACATGCAGAGCTATAAGGAAGAGATTTTCGGCCCGGTCCTCCAGATCGTCCGCGCGAAGGATTTCGAGGAAGCGGTGCGGCTGCCGAGCGACCACCAATACGGCAATGGCGTCGCGATCTTCACGCGCAATGGCCACGCCGCGCGCGAATTCGCCGCCCGCGTCAATGTCGGCATGGTCGGGATCAATGTGCCGATTCCGGTGCCGGTCGCCTATCATACTTTCGGCGGGTGGAAGCGCTCGGCGTTTGGCGACACCAACCAGCACGGCATGGAGGGCGTCAAATTCTGGACCAAGGTCAAGACCATCACCCAGCGTTGGCCCGATGGATCGCCCGATGGGGCAAATGCGTTCGTCATTCCAACCATGGGGTGACCCGCCAAACAGCAGGGAGTGGCTGGTGAAGCGCCGATTGATCTTTTTGACCGCGACGATGCTGGCGCCCCTGCTGGCGACCGGATGTCACGGCGACGCCAAGGGCAAGGCCACCGCCGCCGCTGTCGTCGCGCCGATCACCATTTCCGCCACCGCCACGCCGGCGCCGGGCGTTCCCGCCGAGCGCGCGCCGAACCGGGCGGAGGCGGCGAAATTGGCACACGCCATCCCGACCGCGCTTCGCGGTCGTTGGGGCATGACGCCGGGCGATTGCGACATCAGCCGCAGCGACACCAAAGGGCTGCTCATCGTGTCCAAGGACAAGCTCGATTTCTATGAATCGAAGGCGAGGGTGGATGGGCTGTCCAAGGTGTCGCAGAACGAGGTGACCGCCGACCTGATGTTCTCGGGCGAGGGCAAGACCTGGCGCGCGCGCGAGCATTTGCGGACGGGCGTCGCCGGTACCCGTTTGCTGCGTACCGAGGAAGCGCCGCACAAGACCTTCCGCTACGTCCGCTGCTGACCGGGGGAGCAGGCGGGCTAAACGCTGCGGCGGTGCGCAGCGCTGTGTCGAACGTGGACTCGCCCCGGTGTTGCGCGGCTGCCATTATCGCCACCGGATGTTACCATGCTATCGGCTACGGTGTGACGACGGCCTGACTGGGACGGCCGCGAGCAGTTTGGGGACGGGCACGATCGACGCGTGAAACTGGCCGAAACTCTTTTTCTCGCCGCGGCGCTCGCCGGGCTGACGATCGCGGCGCCACTGGCGACCGAACCGTTGCCGCCGCTCGCCCCGGCGAAGCTGATCGCGCTGACCTTCGACGACGCGCCGCGCGCGCCGGGCGCCTTCTACACCAAGGACGAGCGCGCGCGATTACTCGTCGCCGGCCTGCGTGAGGCCGGAGTGGAGCAGGCCGCGTTCTTCCTCAATCCCGGACGGATCGCCAAGGGCGACGGCGCGGCCGAGCGGATCGCCGCTTACGCCGCGGCCGGGCATGTCCTGGCCGACCACAGTTTTTCGCACCGCGACCTGTCGTCACAGTCCCCGGCGGCATTCCTCGCCGATATCGACCAGGCCGAGGCATGGCTGCGCGGCCGGCCCGGCTACCGTCCGTGGTTCCGCTTTCCCGGGTTGAACCAGGGCGGCCGGGACATGGGCAAGCGCCGTGTGGTTCTCGCGGGGCTGGCGGCGCGCGGCTTGTTCGTGGCGCCGGTGACGATCGACGGGTCGGACTGGAACATGGAGCGGCTCGCGCTCGATGCCGCGAAGGCGGGCAAGCCGATCGACGACGCCGCGCTCCGCGACCTTTATGTCGAGACGATGGTCCGGTCGGCGGATTTCGGCGACGCGCTGATGCGTCGCGCGATCGGCCGCTCGCCCGCGCACGTCATTTTGCTGCACGAGACCGATCTCGCCGCGCGCTACATCGTGCCGCTGGTGGAGGCGCTACGCCGCGACCGCTGGCGGATCGTCACCGCCGACGACGCCTTCGCCGACCCGATCTATCACGAGCCGCGCGACGGGCGCAGCGCCAACGGTACGCTGCCCGAGGCGATCGGCACCGAGAAGGGCGTGGCCGGGCCGTTATGGTATGAGCGTAACGATATTCGCCTCGCCGATGCGTTGTTCGCGGCGCGCGTGCTACATGCCGTAACGCCGGTCTCGTCGGCGCTCGCGACCGGCGGGACGGTCGCCACCTGGCGCCGGCCATGCGTCGTCCGGCATCGCCCGTCGCGCCGCCTTTGCCGTAATCGCGCGTTTACAGCGGGCCGCACTTCGCGTTTAGGGACTGCCGCATGACCAACCAATTCGACCTCACCGACGACCAGCGCGAAATACAGGACCTCGCGCGTAAATTCACCGCCGACCGGATCACCCCGTTCGCCGCCGAATGGGACGAGAAGCACCATTATCCGGTCGATGTCTGGAAGGCGGCCGGAGAGCTTGGCTTCGGCGCGATCTACGTCGCGGAGGAATCGGGCGGGATCGGGCTTGGCCGGCTGGAAGCGGCGTTGATCATGGAGGCGATGGCATATGGTTGCCCGGCGACCAGCGCCTACATCTCGATCCACAACATGGCGACATGGATGATCGACCGGTTCGGCGGGCAGGAGATTAAGGACCGGTTCCTCCCCGATCTGGTGGGCATGAACAAGATCGCGAGCTATTGCCTGACCGAGCCGGGTTCGGGCTCGGACGCCGCCGCGCTCAAGGCAAGCGCTCGGCTGGACGGCGATCATTATGTCCTCAACGGCACCAAGCAGTTCATCAGTGGCGCCGGATATAACGACATCTATGTCTGCATGGTCCGCACCAGCGAGGAGAAGTCCAAGGGTATCTCCTGCCTGGTGATCGAAAAGGGCACGCCCGGTTTGTCGTTCGGCGCGCCGGAGAAAAAACTCGGCTGGAATGCTTCGCCGACCGCGCAGGTGATCTTCGAGGATTGCCGCGTGCCGGTCGAGAACCGCGTCGGTGCAGAGGGCGATGGGTTCCGGTTCGCGATGGCCGGGCTTGACGGTGGACGGCTCAACATCGGCGCCTGCTCGCTGGGCGGGGCGCAGCGCTGCCTCGACGAGTCGGTCAAATACACCAAGGAGCGCCAGCAATTCGGCCAGCCTGTCGCCGATTTTCAGAACACCCAGTTCACGCTCGCCGACATGGCAACCGACCTGGAGGCGGCGCGCGCCCTGCTCTATCTCGCGGCGGCGAAGGTCAGCGCGAACGCGCCCGATAAGTCGCGCTTCTCCGCGATGGCGAAGCGGCTGGCGACCGATAGTGGTAGCTCGATCGTCGATCGGGCATTGCAGCTTCACGGCGGCTACGGCTATCTGCGCGATTATCCGATCGAGCGGTTCTGGCGCGACCTTCGCGTCCATTCGATCCTCGAGGGAACCAACCAGGTTATGCGAATGATCGTCGGCCGTGAGCTGACCCGCCAGTGACGGAGGCGACGAGCGATGCGCCGGGCGTAACCGCGCTGTGGCAGGATGCGCTGTCGCACGTGTCCGAGGCAATGATGACCGCCGCGCGTCGTCCGCTCCGGCTCGAGCAGACGCGGCCGTTCGATCCGCTCGCGTTGTTCCGCACGATGTCCGAATTCGCGCTTGGGCTTGGCGGGCGGCCGCAACATCTGCTTGAAGTGCAGCTTGAGGCGGCGCGCGAATGGGGCGAGTTCTGGGCCTCGGCCTGGGTGCCCAAATCCGCCGCCGAACCGCAGCCGCGCGGCGATCGCCGTTTCGCCGCCGCGGAATGGGAGGAAAGCCCGTATTTCCGCACGATCCGCGACAGCTATCTGCTTGCATCCAAGCAATTGCGCGATCTGGTCGCGGGCAGCCCGGCCGACACGCCCAATCGTGCGATGATGAACTTCCTCGTCGAACAATATCTGAACGCGGTCGCGCCGACCAATTTTGCCATGACCAACCCCGAGGTGATGAAGCGAACGGTCGAAACCAGCGGCGCCAACCTGGCGTCGGGGTTCGCGCACCTGATCGAGGATGTTGCGGATGGCAAGGGCATCGTCCGCCGGCGCACCGAGGGCGCGTTTGAAAAAGGCGCGACGATCGCGGCAACCCCGGGCAGCGTGGTTTTCCAGAACCACCTGTTCCAGCTCATCCAATACGATCCCGTCACGCCTGACGTCGCCGCCGAGCCGCTGCTCTACGTGCCGCCGCTGGTGAACAAATTCTACATGATCGACCTCCAGCCCAAGTCGAGCCTGGTCAAATGGCTGGTCGAGCAGGGGCGGACGGTGTTCGTCATCTCCTGGGTCAACCCCGACGAACGCCACCGCGATTGCGGGGTCGAGCATTACGTCCTCGAAGGCATTGTCGAAGCGCTCGGCGCGGTGCGCGCGGCGACCGGCGCGGAGGCGGTGGACCTGTTCGCCTTCTGCCTCGGCGGAACGCTCGTTGCGGTCGCGCTGGCCTGGTTGCAGGCGCAGGGCCGCGCGGGCGAGGTCAACAGCGCGACGCTGATCGGATCGATGGTCGATTTCGCCGACATGCGCGACTGGGCGGCGTTCGTGCACGAGGGCCATCTCGATGCGCTCGAAAAGCATCTCGAGCAGCGCGGTTTCATCGATTCGACCGAACTTCAGCAACTCTTCGCCGCGGTGCGGTCGAACGATCTGATCTGGTCGTCGGTGATCAACCATTACCTGCTCGACAAGCCCGCCCCGCCGAGCGACCTGCTGTATTGGTTCGAGGACGGCGCGCGCATCCCTCAGGCCTTCCTCAAGAGCTACAATCGCGGGCT
>JBDSKT010000108.1:0-3182 GCA_039916765.1 Sphingomonas sp. | reverse complement strand
CGAACGGCATCGCGGGCATCGTCGGTCCTATCTCCCCACCCATTTGCCGGGCCGCTTCTCGACGAACGCGGTCATGCCTTCCTTCTGGTCGTCGGTGCCGAACAGGCCGTGGAACAGGCGGCGTTCGAACTGGATGCCCTGGCCCAGCCCGGTTTCGAACGCGGCATTGACCATTTCCTTGTTCGCCTTGACCGCCAGCGGCGCCATGCCAGCGATCGCGGTCGCGGTCTTCATCGCCTCGTCGAGCAGGTCCGCCGCCGGGACGATCCGCGAGACGAGGCCAGCGCGCTCGGCTTCCTCGGCGTCCATCATTCGGCCGGTGAGGCACATCTCCATCGACTTGGCCTTGCCCACCGCGCGCGTCAGCCGCTGCGACCCTCCCATCCCCGGCGCCACGCCGAGCTTGATCTCGGGCTGGCCGAATTTGGCGGTATCGGCGGCGAGGATGAAATCGCACATCATCGCCAGCTCGCACCCGCCGCCGAGCGCGAAGCCGGCGACCGCGGCGATGATCGGTTTACGCGTGCGCGTGAACAATTCCCACCCGGCGAAATAATCGCCGCCATACATCTCGCCGAACGACTGCGCCTGCATCTCCTTGATGTCCGCACCAGCGGCGAACGCCTTCTCGCTGCCGGTCAGCACCGCGCAGCCTTGCGACGGATCGGCATCGAACGCCTGCATCGCCGCGATCAGCTCGCCGAGCACCTGGTTGTTGAGCGCGTTGAGCGCCTGCGGACGGTTGAGCGTGACCAGGGTAACGCCGCCGCGCTGCTCGACCAGCAGGGTTTGATAGTCTGCCATGTCAGATTCCTCCGCGCACGTCGGCGATGTTGGCGAGCAGCGTGTCGAGCTGCGCCCGTGTCGCATGTTCGAAAGGCTCGTCGGTGGATACCGACAAATTCTCGTAAGGGATCGGCTCGTCGAACTGGTCGGTCGCCAGATCCCAGTAGCGGCCGTCGATGCGATTGTAGAAATGCGTGCCGCCCTTGGTGCGCGTCTTGACGATCTCACCGCCGAGCAATCGCTGTACCGCGAGTGCCGTGACCGCGCATTGGTTGCGGCAGGGATTGGCCGGATCGAACGCACTGCTCACCGTCTCAGGCGCCCAAGCGCGGCGCACCGCGTGGTACAACGCGATCGGGTCGGCGAAGGAGGTGGTCATGTCACGATCTCCGCGTCGTTGGCGGCAGCGGAGTCCACGCTTGGTCGGCGGGGAGCGGCGCGAAATAGGCATCGACCATCGCCGGGGTTACCTCGGCCGGCGTCGGTGGGTTCCAGCGCGGATCGCCGGTCTTGTCGATCAACAGCGCACGGACGCCTTCGGCAAAGTCATGGCTGCGATAGGCGCGGATCATGATGGCGAATTCCATCCGCATCTCATCGACGAAGTGGAGCTGGCGCGGGCTTTCGACCAGCATCCGTAAAGACACCTTGCAGGCTATCGGTGAACGGCCGCCGAGCGCGGCACGCGCGGTGGTCGCCCACTCGCCGCCATCGGCATCAAGCGCGGCGATGATCCCCTCTAGTTCGTCCGACGCGAACAGCCGATCGATATCGGGGATCTGTGCGGCGATCTTCGCGGGCGGCGGTGCCTCGGCGGCGCCAGCGAGGATCGATTCGGTCTTTTCAGGCGTCGCGCAAATCTGCGCCTTCACCGCCTCGAGCCGGTCTGACGGAATGTAGAAATTGGAGAGGCCGAGCGCGATGCAATCCGCGCCGTCGATCCGCGCGCTGGTCAGCGCGAGATATTGCGCGACCCGGCCGCGCAGCCGCGAAAGGTAGCGTCCGCCCCCGACATCGGGGAACAACCCGATCGTCGTCTCGGGCATCGCAAACACGGTGCGTTCGGTGACGACGCGGTAGCGGCACGGGCACGCAATGCCGACCCCGCCGCCCATCACGATGCCGTCCATGAACACCACGCCGGGCTTGGGATAGGTGTACATCAAATGGTTGAGTCGATATTCCTCGAAGAAGAAGTCGTGCCCCACCTGGCCGGCCCCTGCGCCACCTTCCGCCACGTCACGCGCGATCGTCACCACGTCGCCGCCCGCGCAAAAGCCGCGACCCGACGCGTGGTCGATCATCACGATGCGAACGTCGTCATCCTCGCGCCAGTCAAGCAACGCGCGCGTCATCGCCTGCACCATGTTCAGGTTGAGCGAATGCAGCGCCTTGGCCCGGTCGAGCCGGATGCGACCGGCGCACCCGTCGGAAAAGGTCAGCACATCGTCGGTGGTCACGAAATTCACGTCGTCAATCTACCCCATTCATATAGAGCTTGTCAGCGCACTGTCCTTCTTTTCCCGCTGTGCCAAGAGCAGCCTTTATGGCTATCCTCGGGCGAAGGAAAACCGAACCGCGCTCAGTGCGCGATCGAGACGTAGGAGCCGGGCGCCGGCTCGATCGGGTTCAAGGGCGTCCGTGCCTTCACCCGCGCGCCGAATCCGCGGTCGCCGAGCCAGCCGGTCCACATCGGCCACCACGATCCCGGCTGCTTCTCCGCCCCGGCGAGCCAGTCGGCGCCATCGTCGGGCCGTTCGTCGCTGGTCCAATAGCCATGCTTTCCCGCAGCGGGCGGATTGATCACGCCCGCATTGTGGCCCGATCCGCCGAGCACGAACGTCACGGGGCCACCGAACAGCTTGGCGCCGTCATACACCGCCTCCCAGGCCGAGACATGATCGTCCTTCAGCGCGATCAGCATCACCGGAGTCTCGACCGTGGCGAGATCGATCTTGACCCCGCCGACCTCGAAGCCTGCGCCGTGCTTCAACGCGTTGGAGAAGAGCAGCCCGCGATTGTAGCTCTTGAGGAAGGCCTGAGGGATGCGCGCGCCGTCCTCGAACCAATACAGCAGGTCGCTCGGCGGGGCGGGCTTGTCGAGCAAGTAATGGTTGATCACCGACGACCAGATCAGATCGTTCGAGCGCACCGCAGCGAAGAGTTGCTGGAGTTCGGTCGAATCGATGAAACCGCGCTGCTCGAGATGCTTTTCGAGCGCGTCGAGATGGCCCTCGTGGACGAACGCCGCCCAGTCGCGCATGTCGGCGAAATCGACCATCGAACCGATCAGCGTCGCGCTGTTGACCTCGCCCGCGCGGCCCTGCGCCTGCAACCAGGCCAGCGCGACCGCAACGAGCGTTCCGCCGAGGCAGAAGGCGAACAGGTCCACCGCC
>JBDSKT010000107.1:0-5953 GCA_039916765.1 Sphingomonas sp. | reverse complement strand
GTTACGCAGGAACAATGCTGCGGCGCGAATGAACATCTTGGTTTGGCTGCGACCCGACAGGTGCATCGTGATCAGCGCGTTCGGCGCGTCCCACAGGGGGTGATCGGCCGGCAGGGGCTCCAGCTCGGTCGGGTCGAGAAACGCACCGGCAATCCGGCGCGTTTGCAGCGCATCGATCAGCGCCTCCTGATCGATCATGTCACCCCGGGCAATGTTGATGAGCCAGGCGGAAGGCTTCATCGAAATGAGCTCGTCGGCGCCGATCATTGCCTTCGTCTCGTCGGTAGAAGGAGCTCCAAGTATCACCCAATCAAAATTACCGAGCTGACCGCGCCATTGAGCTGGAGTAAGCGTACCATCTCGGCCCGATCGGGTTACCCCCGTAACCTCGACGCCGAAAGCACGCAGCCGCTGCGCGATCAGCCCGCCAATCGCCCCCATTCCGATGATCAGCGCTTTCGTCTCGAACAGTTCCGTGCGACCAGGGGCGCTATCCGGCCATTCGTGTCTGGCAGCCATGCGAACGACCTCGTCGTACCTCTTGGCTGCCACAAGCACCCCCATCACCGCGTATTCGGCTACCGCGACGGCGTTGATCCCGGTTCCGTTGGTGACGATTGTTCCCTGGCGTGCGAGGCCCGGCAGATCGAGCGAGTCGAGCCCGGCGATGGCGGTAAACAACCATTTGAGCGACGTGCCCGCTCGAACGGCTTCGGCGGTCAATCCGTGGGGATATAAATCGACCCAAGCGATGTCGGCTCGCGGCGTGGCGGCGACGGCCTCCTCGCGAGTTGTGACCCAGGTTATATCGAGCCCTGCGGGCAGATGCGGCTCAAGCAAGGGACGAGCGAGCGCGGGCAGGACGACTTTCATACCCGAACCTTCCAGTCCCAGCCGAGCGGATCGCCGTCCATGACGTCCACGCCGGACGCGGCGAGCATGTCGCGTATTTCATCCGAGCGCGCGAAATCCCTCGCTGCCCGCGCCGCGCGGCGTTCGGCGAGGCGGACTTCGACGTCCGTTTCCGTGAGAGTTGCGCTGGCGGGACGGAGGCGGAGGCTTTGGCGCGGGATTGCGGTCAGGTCGAGCCCTAGTACCGCGGCAAACTCGGCCAGCGTCGCAACCCGATCGGCCGCTGGAAGCGCCTGGTCGGCGAGCAGCTCGTCCAACACGGGCAACGCCTTTGGCGTGTTCAGATCATCCGATACCGCCTGGTCGAGCCGCGAACGATACCTCGCGTCGATGGCGCCCGTGCCTTCCGCCGACGCAACAAGCGCGGTGACGGCAATGACCAAGCGCTTCAGCCGTACCTGCGCGGCCGCCAGACTCTCCCATGAAAACTCGAGTTCGCTGCGATAATGCGCTTGGAGGCACATCAGCCGGTATGCGAGCGGATGGAACCCGCGATCCACCAAGGTTTGCAGCCGCGTAAACTCGCCCGATGACTTCGACATCTTGCTTTGCCGCTCGACGAGAAAGTTGTTGTGCATCCAGATCGTCGCTCCGGTATCGGCACAATCGCAATACGCCTGGTTCTGGGCGATCTCGTTGGGATGGTGGATCTCGCGGTGGTCGATCCCCCCGGTATGGATATCGAACCGGTTGCCCAGGTATTTCTTGCTCATCACCGAGCATTCGAGATGCCATCCCGGTGCACCGCGGCCCCAAGGCGAATCCCATTCCATCTGCCGGTTTTCGCCTGGCGCGGATTTTCGCCAAATCGCAAAATCCTGGGGATGGCGCTTGCCTGCGACCGGATCGATCCGCCCTTCGCGCTGGTCGTCCGCCACCCGTGCGAGGCGGCCGTAATCAGGCACCGTCGTTACGTCGAAATAGAGTCCCGACTCGAGTTCGTAGCAATGACTGACGGCAATCGCAGTCGCGAATTCGATCATCTCGCTAATATGGTCGGTTGCTAAGGGAAAACGGCTCGGCGCACGAATATTGAGGTCGCGCAGATTCTGTTTGAATGCCGCGGTAAAATGCGCGGCGATATCCCAGATGTTTTGTGAAGATGCGCGAGCTGCCGCTTCCATCTTGTCATCGCCAGCATCGGCGTCCGACGTGAGGTGACCGACATCGGTGATGTTGATGATATGGGTAAGGCCGTACCCTTTCCAGGTCAGCACGCGGCTGAGCGTGTCGGTAAAGACATACGCGCGCAGATTGCCGATATGCGCATAATTGTAGACCGTCGGCCCGCAGGAATAGACACGCACATTGGGTGGCTCGAGCGGCGCGAACCGCTCGAGCGAACGCGTGAGGCTGTTATAGAGCGTGAGCGGGGTGTCGGTCATGATCGAATTGTCTTAGCGCTGCGCACGTCCGGCGCAAACGTCCACGGCGTCATGCTCACTTTCTTACGCCGGCCAAAATTCTTTGCTGTCCAAATGGGATGTCATGGATTCGTCATCTTCTATTCAAAATTGCTCGCTGCTATGAACGCGGGGCTGTGTAGCCGGTCGCTGACAGACTTTCGGGATAGTGACGATAAATGTTTAGGTGGATCGCGGGACTGGTACGCTGTGGCAGGGGACGGCACGAGCGCAGCGAAGCCAAGATTGAGCTATGCGGCGACCATTATGTGAGCCGCTGCCGCTATTGCCGGGTTCGGATGCGGCGTCTGGCCAAGCGCCAGTGGGTTGTCGAGCGTAGGCCCATCGACGAGTCTAGGGAACAGTCTGCCGATCCTGCTTGAAAAAGCGTCGATCGCCTGATAGGGGAACGGCGATTGTCGGCGGACTTCGGTCCGCGCGACCTATTGCCATTTCTTTCTGAATGTTCGGAGTCAGACGGGTTTTATGCAGATCATCGTTCGCGACAATAATGTCGATCAGGCGCTGCGTGCGCTCAAGAAGAAGTTGCAGCGCGAAGGTGTCTATCGCGAGATGAAGCTGCGCCGTCATTACGAGAAGCCAAGCGAAAAGCGTGCTCGCGAACATGCGGCGGCGGTGCGTCGCGCGCGCAAGCTCGAGCGCAAGCGCATGGAACGCGACGGAGCGCGGTAAGCGGGTCGCGCGCCTGTCGTGCGATGGTGATGTGACCTTGTGACCTTCCGCGGCTAGTCCGCCAGCCTTACGGTGCTTCTATGTCGACCGTGACCGCCGTTCCGCTTCAGCCCTCCAAGCGGAGCGTGCTGGTATACGTCTGGCTCGGCGTTGCGATCGCGTTATTTGCGGCCCTGTGGCTGGCATGGCGCGGCACGGCCGAGCCGCGAGCGCTCAAGGGCGACAATGCGACCTTCCTGGCGTGGAACCGGACACAGCCGGGCGTGATCGAGACGAAGTCGGGGCTGCAATACAAGATTCTGAAGGCGGGCGACGGACCCAACCCAACCGACAGCGACATCGCAGGCGTGACGTTCCTTGGTCGTTTGCGCGACGGAACGGTCTTTCAGGAACAGCCGCCCCAGCCGGTGCCACTGCCGCTATCGGGCGGGGCGATTCCAGGGGTTCTTGAAGGCATCAAGCTGATGAACAAGGGCGCGCGTTATCGGTTCTGGCTAAAGCCCGAACTGGGCTATGGGTCCAATTCACCTGATCCGGCCCGCATCCCTGCCAATGCGCTGTTGATCTTTGATATCGACTTGGCGGGCTTCATCTCCCAGGCGCAAATGCGGCAGATGCAGATGCAACAGATGATGCAACAACAGGGCAAGGCGGGCGGCGCGTCGGGTGTCCAAGGAGGCCCGCCCGTCGGTCAGTAATCGCCGGTGGTTGTGCGCCAAGAACGTTTTCACCAAGGAATATTCAGATGCCAGACGCCCCCGGTGCCGCCCAGCGGACCGCTCAGCGTGCCAATCGAGAGTCTTGGTTATTCGCGGTTATCGGGATCGTCGTTGGTGTGCTCGGTACGCTGGTCGCGATATATGGCACCGAAGCATTGCAGCATTACAATATGCCGGCGACCGCCTTCATGCGCCATAATCGCAGCGCTGATTCGAGCATCGTTCAAACGGCGTCGGGCTTACAATATAAGGCCCTTAGTCCCGGCACCGGCACGGCCAAGCCGGCGGACAGTGACATCGCATTGGTGGTTTACGAAGGAAAGCTGATTGACGGTACCACGTTTGACAAATCCCAGCAGCCAACGCCGATGAAGGTATCGGGCGCGGTGCCCGGGTTCAGCGAGGCGCTCAAGTTGATGACGAAGGGCGCCAGGTACCGTTTTTGGCTGCCGCCCGTGCTTGGTTACGGCGACAAGGCAATGGGTCCGATCCCGGCAAATTCGGTCCTGCAGTTTGACGTGACGCTGCTCGACTGGAAATCCGAAGCGGAGATTCGTCAAATGCAGGCAGCAGCACTGCAACAGCAGATGCAGCAAGCGCAAAAGGGCGCCGCTAAGTAGAAGCTTGCGTTCTCGCCGCGCGATAACGATTGCTCGAACCGCACTTGCGCGGGTGATTTCCGAAGCGCAGAGGGGGCCATGCTCGACGCGATCGATCCGATCAGCCTCGCCCGCGCGCAATTCGCGTTCACGGTAAGTTTTCATTTCATTTTTCCCGCCTTTTCGATCGGGCTGGCGAGCTATCTTGCTGTGCTCGAAGCGCTGTGGCTGTGGACGGGCAAGTCACGCTTTCTCGACATCTACCGCTTTTGGCTGAAAATCTTCGCGGTCGCCTTCGCAATGGGTGTCGTGTCCGGCATCACCATGTCTTATCAGTTCGGCACCAATTGGTCGGTCTTTTCGGACAAGACGGCGCCCGTCATCGGTCCGCTAATGGCGTATGAGGTGCTGACCGCATTCTTCCTAGAGGCGGGGTTCCTCGGGGTAATGCTGTTCGGTGTGAAGAAGGTCGGTAAACGCTTGCACTTCGCAGCGACTTGCTGCGTGGCGGTCGGCACGACCATTTCGGCTTTCTGGATCATTGCCGCCAACAGCTGGATGCATACCCCCACGGGCTATGCGATCAACGCACAGGGCCAGTTCGTCGTCGCCGGATCGTGGTTACCGGTAATCTTCAATCCGAGTTTTCCCTTCCGTCTCGTCCACACCGTGATCGGAGCGTTTGTCACGACGTCGCTCGTCGTCGGCGCGACCGGAGCGTGGCATCTACTGAAAAATCCAAATGATGAGAATGCGCGGACGATCTTTTCGATGGCGATGTGGATGGCCGCGCTGGTCGCGCCGGTGCAGATTGCGGCAGGTGATGCGCAGGGCCTCAATACGCTCGAGCATCAGCCGGCGAAGGTACTGGCAATGGAAGGGGATTTCGACCGCAGTCCGCACGGGGCGCCGCTTGTCCTCTTCGGACTGCCGAGCAACAGCCAGGCGGAGGTGCGTTACAAGTTGGAGATTCCCCATGGCGGATCGCTGATTCTCAAGCATGATCCGGCGGCGCCACTGCAAGGCCTAAAGGACTTCCCTCGCCGTGACTGGCCGAACGTCGCGATCGTTTTCTGGTCGTTTCGCATCATGGTCAGTCTCGGCTTCGCGATCTTCGCGCTAGGCCTATGGAGTATGGTCGCGCGGTGGCGCGGCAAGCTTTACGAATGGCGCTGGCTGCACCGGCTAAGCGTAGCGATGGGGCCGGCAGGGTTCATCGCCGTGCTCGCGGGTTGGGTAACGACCGAAGCGGGGCGCCAGCCATGGACCGTTTACGGCCTGCTCCGTACCCAGGACAGCGCTTCGCCGCTCGCCTCACCAGCCGTCGGTGCCTCGCTCGTAGCCTTCGCTATCGTTTATTTCGTCGTGTTTGGTTTCGGCGCTTGGTACATTCTTCGATTGATGGGGAAGGGAGTCGAGCAGGGGGAAAGCGACTTGGGCACGGCGCCGATCCGTACCGCCGGAATCACACCGGCAGGACAGCGCTGATGGAGATTGACGTCGATCTCGCCACCGTATGGGCGTTTGTCATCGCCTTTGCCGTGTTTGCCTATGTTGTCCTTGACGGGTTCGATCTCGGCATCGGCATCCTGTTTCCGCATTTCGCCGTTGGCGAGGAGCGGGACCA
>JBDSKT010000106.1:0-4621 GCA_039916765.1 Sphingomonas sp. | reverse complement strand
AGAACGGCCACGGTGTATCGATCAGCGATGCACGCGCCCGATCGGCTATCGTGCAATGCCGTCGCACAGTCGCGAGCCCGGTCGGTTTATTCGGTGCATCATTCTGGCCGCAGCCCGTAGCGCGTTGGAGCCGCAGGCGGATTCACCGCTCGCGCTGGCAACCGGCCATTCTCCGGCGCCACGCCGCTCTTTTTTCACATAAATTCGCTGATCGGTCCGCCACTGCGTCATGGCGCATTCGAAGTAGTTACAGCATGCTGGGTCAAGCTAGAACCGCACAAGGAAGACCGCTGCTAGAGGTCCTGCTATCGCACAAACGCGAAATCTCGACAGAAGATGTGGTCAATTTTGTGTCGTTGGCCGATGTCGATCGTTGTTGCTCGAAGTGGCACGTTGGTGCAGCTGACAATGCACAAATGCAGCTAAGTACCTGATTATACTACACACAATGCGCCACCACAGAGCTTCTCTTAATCAGCGGGTCCTTGGTTCGAGCCCAAGTGCGTCCACCATTTTTCCTTGCGCGACGCTGAAGCGCAAATTGCCTTGTAATGGAAGATCCCTCCCCGCCCGCTCGTAGGTACTAACGCGGGCGCTGGTCAACGCCGGCGACCCGAAAACTCGACCGGCCCCCGGCACCCGCGCTTCATCTGCCGCCCTTGAACGCGTACGGAGATCAGTGGCGCGAGGCTTTGCGCGGCAGCAGATATCCGCGAGAAAACCTGGCTTCCTACGTTACATCGCACCGTAGGAAGCCATGACGTCACGGCGCAAGGCGGCGCCGCTGTCCTGACGGGCGTAGAACATGTGACCGCCGGGATACATGTGCAGCTTTATCCGATCGGTCACTCCATACGTCGGCATCTGCGCCACGATTAGCCGTGAGCCATAATATGGGCACGACAGATCATCCCATCCATGGACGATTGTAACGGTCATCTTGGGATCGATGGCGATCGCCTTTCGCAGGTCGGTTACGGGACTATCGCTATTGTCTGGATCCCAGTTACGACCAACCTCCGAAGACAGGGCGTTGTAGCGAGCCTCCACTTTCCAGCCGACCTGATTGGTGACGAAATCGACCATGGCGGAAGTCGTTGGCGCTATCAGCGTCGCAAGCAGCGGGTCGTTATACTTGCGATCCCTGCTCGCCGGGAACGGATCATACGCCGTGAAATTGGAATCATAGACCGAGCCGACCAGCCCCTCTCCGCGCCGTATCTCTCGCAGGTAGGTGCTGATGTCGACGCGGCCGTTCATGCGGCGCACGAGCACCGGATCGAGCCCGGTCAGCGCCGCCACCTTGGCGGACAGGCGATCGGTGGCCGTCTTGTCCGAAGCACCCGCCAGCAAATCCTGCGCGAACTCGGTGCGGTCATAGAGTTCGACCGGTCCCATCGTGGCGTCGTCGAGCGGTTTACCTTGGCGCTCGAAATTGCCAGCCGCCATCGCCGGCAGATTGATCATCAAGGGTAAGGGCGAAAGCGCATCATCCTCCCCGATCGCCGGCGGATCCAGGTACGGCGACACCATCGTCATGCCCGAAATGCCGACGCCCATCTCGGTTTGCAGATAGTAGGCCAGGCGCGGTACTCGGTATCCGCCGTAACTTTCCCCGACCAGGTATTTGCGGCTGGTCATCCGGCCGTTCGTCAGCAGCCAATCATAGACAATCCGGCTGAGGTAATGGATGTCCGCATTGGCGGTGTAGAACGCCTTCTTCGTCTGCTCCTCATCGACGCGGGTGCGCGAAAAACCGGTGCCGATCGGATCGATGAACACGAGATCGGTGAAATCGAGCCAGCTGTTGGGATTGTCGTGCAGCACCGCAGGATCGGACGGGGCATCGCCCCGCGCCCCGAAGGCCACGCGCTTCGGACCGACTGCACCCAGGTTCAGATAGACCGACGCCGCGCCCGGACCACCATTGAACGCGAAGGTAACGGGTCGCGCGGCGCCACGGCCCGGAACGGTGTAAGCGGTGTAGACGACCTCGCCGATCGTTTTGCCCTTCTCGTCTTTCACGGGCAGCGCGCCGACCGTCGCGACATAGTCCACACGTTTGCCGCCGATGATCGCCGATTGCCTAGCCGACTTGGCGGCTGGAAAAGGCGCGAGATCAGCGTCTGGCTTCGCGTGATCTTTGTCGGTCTTATCCTTGGTCGCCTCCTTCGAGTCGGCCTGGATGCCGGTGGCAAAAGCGGGCGACGACAGCCCAATAAGCAAGGACACGCAGGACGCGAGCGGCAGCATACGCATGGACGAGAAAACTCCGGAGAAGAGGCGTGTAGATGCCTGGATTGAATGCCTTAGATCATGCGGCGAGGAAAGCCGCAAGCACGCGCAAATGCTCCGCCGTCAATTTACGGCGGTCGCGAGGCGAAGCGATTTGCATGGCCGCCTTGGGACGGGTGGCGCCGTCATAGCATCGACCTGCTCGCAGCACCGTCAAGATGCCTTTTTGATGATCAAGGACCAATCGGTCAGGCGAAACGTCCCTCGCGCTGCAATCAAGCGCGTCCCCGGAGCCGCCGCTTCGATTGGCGCGCTGGCAGTTGCGAGCTAGAGCGCGGTCATGTTTCGCCCGATGGAATCGAAGTTGGCACTGACGGCCGACGGTATCGACGTTGCCGAGGCGGTGGCGCCGAGCATGGCGCCGTGACGCTGGTCCTGTTCAACAAGCCCTTCAACGTCCTTTGCCAGTTTACAGATCGCGGGACGCTGGGGTCGACGAGACAAACATTGTCTGACTTCATCGCCGTACCGGGTGTCTATCCCGCCGGTCGGCTCGACCTCGACAGCGAGGGGCTGCTGCTGCTGACCGACGACGGGGGGCTGCAGGCGCGCATTGCGGACCCCAAATTCAAGATGCCCAAAACCTATTTCGTGCAGGTCGAAGGCGATGTGGCGGAAAGTGCCATGATCACGTTACGGCACGGTGTCCGCTTGAAAGACGGACACACGCTTCCCGCCGAGGTGCAGCGGATCGCTGCCCCCGACCTGTGGCCCCGCAACCCGCCGATCCGGGCCCGCAAAAACGTGCCTGACTGCTGGATCAAGCTGACAATACGCGAAGGCCGCAATCGCCAGGTGCGCCGCATGACTGCGGCCATCGGGCATCCGACACTTCGGCTCGTGCGCTGGAGCGTCGGCGACTGGACACTCGACGGGATCGGACCCGGTAAATCAGTACGCCTTCCCGAATAAGCGGCGATCCAGTCGCGGGCGGGTCATTGCCGTTCCATCACGCCCAGGAGATCATCGAGGTCGCCGACCGCGAAGGCCGTATATTCGTCGCCAATCGCGTAAGGCAGCAGCACGCGTCGTTTGTGCAGCAACGCGCCGCAACTGTAGGTGACATTGGGGACATAGCCCCCGCGTTGTTCGGCGCTTGGAAAAAGCAACGGCGACGCGGTGCGCGCGATCACCTTGGACGGATCCTGTTTGTCGAGAAGACACGCACCGACGCAATAGCCACGCACCATGCCGACCCCATGCGTGAAGAGCAGCCACCCCTCCTCGATTTCGATCGGGGAACCGCAATTGCCGATCTGTACAAATTCCCAGGGATATGCGGGGCCCATGATCTTTTCACCGCTCTCCCAGGTGAAGAGATCGTCGGAGTAGAGGAGCCACAGACTTTCGCTGTCCTGGCGTCCGATCATGGCGAAGCGATCGCCGATCCGCCGGGGAAATAGGGCCATGCCCTTGTAGCTCGCCATTGCTCCGCTGAGCGCGCGCATCTCATACGTCTGTGCATCGATTCCGCGGAGCAGTTCGGCCCGGGCGTCTCGGCCGTCGAACGCCGTGTAGGTTCCCATGACGCTTTGCGTGCCGTCTTGGTCGGTGAAGTGCACCAGACGCAGATCCTCCACGCCTTGGCGCTGGCTTGGGAGGATGGGAAAGATCACCGTTTCCGAGATATTCTTGCTATCGTCCGAGCGCATCTTGACCCAGCCCTGGTTGTCGCTCTCGATCCTTGGCGGCACGCCCTGTTGGCTGGGTGGATTGATCACCAGGCCGCGGCCGGCGTCCCAGGTTCCGGTGCGGAAGGTAACGGACGATATATGTCCCTCGCCAACCCCGCGCAGCGACAGAAGAAACCGGATGCTGTCGTCGTTCGGGTCCTGATCGGGAACCGAGACGATGCTCGGGTTGAACAAGGCGGCGGACTCGAAGGCATATTCCTGGCTGAAATAGGCGCCGATCAGAAGCTGGTCTCGTTGTTCTTCAATCTTTACGTCGCCCAATTCCTGCTTGATCTCCTTGAACCGGCGCAGAAATACCCCGTCGCAATCGCGGTGCCGCGCAAGCATTGCCTCCTGGAGCAGGAGCAGCATACGCTCTCGCATCGCCGGATCCAGACTCAAAACGCGGCGTACGACCTCGTGAGACCTTGCCGGTCGGCCTGCGGCGAACGCCTGCGGATACTCGAAGCTAAAAGGTCTCAGCACGGTGCGCGACGGGTCTGGTTTGAGTTCGATGTCTAGCTTGTTGAATACGTCTGCCGCTTTCATTCGCTTGGCACTCCCTGGCGACGCAATGAACGGTCGCGGGAGCAAAGCGAAATTGCGCGAACTTCGATCCCTGCCGTACATTTGCAGCAGCGGATAACCGGGGC
>JBDSKT010000105.1:0-11208 GCA_039916765.1 Sphingomonas sp. | reverse complement strand
TTCACCGGGGACAAGGTGATCGCAGCCATCCTGTTCGAGCGGACGATGGACGGCGCGGCGAACGGCGTGCCCGTGCCGAGGGCGCTGCACGATCGCGGCGTGGTGCCCTTTCTCAAGATCGACAAGGGACTGGAGGGCGAAACGGACGGCGTGCAGCTGATGAAGCCGGTGCCCGGGCTGGATGCGCTGCTCGACCGCGCGGCGGCGCTCGGGATGTTCGGCACGAAGGAACGGTCGGTGATCAATTTGGCAAATCGTGCCGGGATCGCGGCGATCGTGGCCCAGCAATTCGAGGTGGCGCAGCGGGTGATTGCCCATGGGCTCGTGCCGATCATCGAACCCGAAGTGAACATCAAGAGTGCCGAGCGCGCCGAAGCCGACGCCATCCTGCTCGAAGAGTTGACCAAAGCCCTCGACGCGATGCCTGGCGATGCGAAGGTCATGCTCAAGCTTTCGCTCCCCGCCGAGGCAAACCTGTTCGCACCGCTCACCCGGCACCCGCGTGTCTTGCGCGTCGTTGCGCTGTCGGGCGGCTATAGCCGCAGCGAGGCGTGCGCCGAATTGGCGAAGAATGCGGGCATCATCGCCAGCTTCAGCCGCGCGCTGCTTTCCGATTTGCGCTACCAGATGACCGACGCCGAGTTCGACGCCGCACTGAACGAAGCGATCGACGAAATCTTCGCCGCCTCGACACAGAAGTTACTAGCGGCCGCCTGAGCCGTGGTCGAACGCAGCAACGAACCCGAGGCGGGCTGGGTCGCGGTCGATCATTTCATCGCCCACCACCTGCTGGGCGACGATCCCGCTGCGGCGCTGACGGCGAATGCGACGGGTGGGCTGCCCGACATCGACGTATCGCCGCCGCAGGGCAAGATGTTGCACTTGCTCGCGCGAATGTGTGGTGCGCGGCGCATTCTCGAGATCGGCACGCTCGGCGGTTATTCGACGATCTGGCTGGCGCGCGCCTTGCCCGAGAATGGCCGTTTGGTGACGTTGGAGATCGACCCTCATCATGCCGAAGTAGCGGGGCGTAATATCGCGGATGCGGGCTTGGCGAACAAGGTCGACGTGCGCGTGGGACAGGCGATTGCGACGCTCGGCGCGATGATCGCGCGCGGCGAGGCGGCGTTCGATCTGGTGTTCGTCGATGCCGACAAACCTTCCAACGTCGCCTATCTCAACGCGGCGCTCGCGCTTTCCCGGCCGGGCACGACGATCATCGTGGACAACGTCGTGCGCGAAGGCGCGGTGCTCGATCCGGCAAGCGCGGACGAGCGTGTCCGTGGCACGCGCGCCTTGTACGAGGCGGTCGCCGCCGAACCGCGATTGACCGCGACCGTCGTGCAGACGGTGGGGGCGAAGAAATGGGACGGGTTCCTGCTGGCCATCGTCGGTTAGCCGCCAACGCTTCCGCGCGTCGTCAACGCTCGCTAAGGGCAGGCGATGGACATGGAAAATCCCCTTGGGCCGCTCGATCCCGATTTCGCGACGCAGTTCCGCCGCAACGATCGACGACCGGCGTGCCAGCTCTACCTCGTCTCCCCGCTCGATGTCTCGGGCGGCTTTGCCGATCGGTTGGCGCGCGCGCTCGATGCCGGGCCCGTCGCGGCGTTCCAGTTTCGCCTGAAGCAGGGGGATCAGCACGAGGCGGCGCGGCTTGCCGAGCCCCTCCAGCGGATATGCTCGGATCGCGAGGTGGCCTTCATCGTCAACGACAGCATGGCGCTGGCCAAGCGGATCGGTGCCGACGGGGTGCACCTGGGACAAGGCGACGGCGATCCCCGCGAAGCGCGCGCGTTGCTCGGGCCGGAAGCGCAGATCGGCGTGACGTGCCACGATAGCCGCCATCTCGCTATGGAGGCGGGCGAGGCAGGCGCGGATTATGTCGCTTTCGGCGCCTTTTATCCGACAGCGACCAAGGAGGTCAGCCACCATCCGGACCCATGGATTTTGAGTTGGTGGGCAACCCTGTTCGAGATGCCGAGTGTCGCGATTGGTGGGATCACCCCGGCCAACGCCGCGCCGCTGATCGCCGCGGGCGCCGACTTCATCGCCGTGTCGAACGCGGTGTGGCGGGACGACGAAGTGAGCGCTGTAAAGGCGTTCGGCGCCGTGCTCGGGTAACCTATGCCAGGATCACCAGTGGCGGACGCGCCCGGTATCGACATGGACGAAGCCGTCACGCGGATAATATCCGACGCCGCCGCCGCCCAGCGACATCGCGGCGCCGTGCAGTTTTTCCAGGCTGATCCCGGGCACCATGATGTCGGTGGCCTTGCCCAACATATGCTGGCTCTGACTCGCAACGCCGGTATGCGACCCGCCCGCGGCGCGTAGCGCGGCATTGGTCTTGGGCGAGCGATAGCCCGAGATCAGATCGATCTTGTGGCTGCCCGGCACGTCGAGCGTATCGCGCAGGCGGACGAGCAAAGCGAGCAAGCGACGATCCATCACCGTCGCCTCGCCGGTGCGCCAGTCGCGCAGGCCGTGGTTCAGCTCGGCGAGGCCCTCCGGTACAAACTGGCCGTTGCGGGCAAAGAGCGCATCGACGCTCTCGTTATTATGCACGTTGCGAACAGCGAGGCGCCATTCGCCGCGGGTGGCCGCCATGACGGGAAAGGGAAGCGAAAGCGCCGCGCCCGCGATGACCCCGCCGCCGATCACGGCCCGGCGCGAGATTGTTCGTTCCGTACCGGAAACAAGCCGGTCGCCCATCGTTGTCTGCATCGCTTGTACTTAGGAGTTTCAAATGACGCGTAAAACCGCTCTGGTCGCGGCCTGTCTGGCAATAGCCACTTCCTGTCCCGTTGCGGCTGTCGCGAAGGGAACCAATGTCGCCCAGGCGCAACCGGAGGCGGCGACTGCCCAAGGTATAGACCAGTCGATCCTCCACATTCAGGTGATCCTCGATCACCTGGCTTTTTCACCGGGCGTGCTCGACGGGAAGCAGGGCAAGTCCCTGGTGGCGGCGCTCAAGGGTTTTCAGGAATCGCGCGGCCTGCCTAAGACGGGCAAGCCCGACGAGGCCACCATGGCGGCGCTACAGCCGTATTCGCAAATCCAGGCGACCCGCAAATTACGCCTGACCGCCGAAGCGCTCGCCGGGCCGTTCGTCGATCCGCTGCCCAAGGATCCGCAGGAACAGGCCAAGCTCGCGACGCTCGGCTATCGCTCGCCGATGGAGAAATTGGCGGAAATGTTCCATACCACGCCGCAGGTCCTGCTCGCGCTCAATACACCGCAGACGATGCTGACGCCAGGCACAGCGGTGGTGTTTCCGAACGCACTCCCCTCGTCGCGCGACTATGAGTCGAAGCTCCCTGACCATTGGCGCCAGACGCTGAGCGACCTCAACGTCGATGCGGTGCAGCCGCACGGCGTAAAGGTGGTCGTCGACAAGTCCGATCAGGTGCTTCGGGTGTTCGACGCGGACGGCAAGCTCGTCGCTCAATTCCAGGCCACCATGGGTTCCACGCACGATCCGCTGCCAATCGGCACCTGGAAAATCCAGGGCGCGGATTACAATCCCAAATTCCATTATAATCCCAAGCTATTCTGGGATGCGAAGAAGGATGCCGATCCGGCGACGCTACCGCCGGGGCCAAACGGGCCAGTCGGGGTGGTGTGGCTGGACTTGTCGAAGCCGCATTACGGCATCCACGGCACACCGAGCCCAGAGACGATCGGGCGCGCGGAGAGCCACGGGTGCATCCGTTTGACCAATTGGGACGCGGCGCGGTTGTCGCTGATGGTCAAGCCGGGTACGCCGGCGATCTTTCAGGAATGAGGTAACGGAGGGGGCGATGCGACGGTTGATCGTTATATCGCTCGTAGTTCCAGCGATCGTGATCGCGTTGTGGCTCGGCGCGCTGTTCCTGCTTCCCGATTTGCCGCCGGGAGCCGGCAAAACGCTTGCTGGCGAGGTGTCCCCGGCGGGGAAGGGCGCCGATCCCGCCCCCCCCGCGACAATGGTCGGCGATATGCTCGGGATTCCGATCGCCGGGATCGGTCGGGCCGCGTTGCAGGACAGTTGGGGCGACCCGCGTGACAACGGGCTGCGCGCACACCACGGCACCGACATCGTCGTGCCCTCGATGACCCCGGTGATCGCCGCCGCCCCGGGCAAGGTCGAAAAGCTGTTCAACAGCGCCAAGGGCGGCATCACGCTCTACGTGCGTTCTCCACAGCGCGACTGGACTTATTATTACGCGCATCTCGCCGGCTATGCGCCCGGGCTGCACGAGGGGCAGACGGTGAGGGCTGGCGATCGTCTAGCCTATGTGGGTGACACAGGCGACGCGGGGCCGGGGAATTACCATCTCCATTTCGGGCTGACCCGCACGGCGCGCGACCAGCATTGGTACGAAGGCACCGACGTTGATCCATACCCCTATCTTGCCGGAAAGCAGCCGCTTCGTTAAGGCGCCAGCCATTCCGCTCTTTCCAGTCACAGGTCCGCCCATGAAAATCAACGCGGTCGAGATTCGTCCCGGCAACATCCTCGAATATGAAGGCGGCATCTGGCGCGCGGTGAAAATCCAGCACACCCAGCCTGGCAAGGGCGGCGCCTATATGCAGGTCGAGATGAAAAACCTGATCGACGGGCGCAAGAACAACGTCCGCTTCCGCTCGGCGGAAAGCATCGAGAAGGTCCGGCTCGACACCGTCGATTTCCAGTTTCTGTTTCGCGAAGGCAACACGCTGACCTTCATGGACAAGAATACCTACGAGCAGATCACGCTTGATGCCGACATTCTGGGGGATGCCGCCGCGTTCCTGCAGGACGGTATGGACGTGGTGATGGAGCTGTGGGAAGAGCGCCCCATCTCGGTGCAGCTGCCCGACACGATCGAGGCGCTGATCGTCGAGGCCGATGCAGTGGTGAAGGGGCAGACGGCTTCGTCAAGTTACAAGCCCGCGATCCTCGAGAACGGCGTGCGCGTGATGGTGCCGCCGCATATCGGCGCGGGGACGCGGATCGTTGTCGATGTGTACGAGCAGACATACGTGCGGCGGGCGGATTGAGCGTTGAATATGGCAACGACCCGCGGTTCGACGCTTATTATTTTGAAGACAGCTATGTGCTTTCTATCGAAATCGGTGCCGATCGGGTCGTGTTGTATCTCGATGCCGTCTTGACGCCGAAAAGCGCGGATTATTCGACGCCCCGCATGGGCGAGCAACATTGCTACGCCAGGGCTCGACTAATCTTCGACGACATTTCTGCACTGAGTTACTCGCCCAATCCCGCGCCCCCTTCGCGCGATGCGAATGGCGAAGAAGACTATGGGAACATAGACATTTTTACCATCATCTCCCCGGCGCAATATCACCTCGAAGGCGATTGGGGTGTATTATCGCTTTCTGCAAATCAAGCGCGGGTCGAGCTCGATGCTCGGCCTACGGAGACGTAAAATGCCATCCCATTCCGGCCTCATGACCGTCATGGACCGCGCCGCGCGCAAGGCGGGGCCGCGGCTTCGGCGTGACTTCAACGAGGTGCAGAACCTGCAGGTAAGCCGTAAAGGGCCGGCCGATTTTGTTTCGATGGCCGACCAGCGCGCCGAGCAGACGCTGTACGAGGAGCTGAGCAAGGGACGGCCCGACTGGGGATTCCTGATGGAGGAGCGGGGCGAGATCGCGGGCGACCCGAGCAAGCCGCGCTTTATCGTCGATCCGCTGGACGGCACGACCAACTTTCTCCACGGCCTGCCGCACTTCGCGATCTCCATCGCGGTCGAGGAGCCGCTGCCGAACGGCAAGCGCGAGATCACGTCCGCGCTGGTCTATCAACCGCTGACCGACGAGGCGTTCTGGGCCGAGAAAGGGCGTGGCGCGTGGGTTCAGTCGGAGCGGCTGCGCGTCTCGGCGCGGCGCGATCTGGCCGATTCGCTGATCGCGACAGGCATACCGTTTCTGGGCCATGGCGATTTTGCGCAGTGGAGCCGCATCTTCGGTGCGGTCGCGCCGGAAGTGGCGGGTATCCGGCGGCTGGGCTCGGCGGCGCTGGACCTCGCCTGGGTCGCGGCGGGACGCTTTGACGGATATTGGGAAAGCGATCTCAAGGCATGGGATGTCGCCGCCGGAATGTTGTTGATCAAGGAGGCTGGCGGTTTCGTCACCGATTTCCGGGGCGGCGACCGCGCGATCGAGCGTAGCGAAATTCTTGCGGCCAACGACGCGCTTCATTCGCGCCTGCACAAGCTGATCGCGAGCGCGCTGCGGTAACGAGCTGCGTTTCCTGGCCGCTCCATAACCTCGATTTAACGTTGCCCGCGCTATTCCGCCTCGATGGCGCGAAATCGCATCCTGTCGGCATCTGACGATGCATTCCTGCGCGCGCGTATCGGTGCGGTCTATGCAATGTCAGCGCCGATCATGGCGATGGACCTGCTGGGCGCGGGGCTGATCGCATGGGTCTACTGGCGGCCGGCAACCGCCAACGCGCTGACGCTGTGGCTGGTGGTCAATGCGCTGATCCTCGTTCCGCGTGGGGGTGTCGCGCTGGCCTACCGCGCCGGCAGGTTTCCGCGCGCCGCGGTGCGCCTCTGGGCCAGATCGCTGGTCTTTTTCGCGAGTGCGGCGGGACTGATGTGGGCTGGCGTTCTGGTGTGGATGGTCGCGACCGGGAACGACAATCAGGTGATGTACGTGATGTGCGTCGTTCTTGGCGGGCTGACGTTGACGATCGCCAATATTGCCTATTGGCCCGTCTACGCGGCCTATGTCGTGCCCGTGACGACGGCGATCTCGCTGGGTTTCGTCCTGTCCGATCGACCTGGCCACGTGCTGCTCGCCGGGGGCGCATTGGCGACGCTGATCGCACTGTTGACCACCAGCCGCCGCCTCGCGCGCGACGTGCTCCGTGCGCAACGCCTCGCCATCGACAATCAGGCATTGGTGGAATCGCTCGGCGAACGGGGGCGCGAACTGGAGCAGGCGTGTCACGCGCTCGAACGCGTCAGCCGCACCGATCCGCTGACCGGTCTCGCCAATCGCCGCTCATGCGATGCCCGCCTGGCCGCCGAGTGGGCACGGGCGCTGCGCGGCGGCGGGTCGCTCGCCGTGATCGCGATCGATGTCGATCGCTTCAAGCGTTACAACGACACCCACGGCCACGCCGAGGGCGATCGCTGCCTTCAGGCGGTCGGCGATACATTGCAGGCCTGCCTGCGCGGAGCGGGCGACATGGCCGCGCGCCATGGTGGCGAGGAATTCATGCTCATCCTGCCCGGCATCACGGCCGCCGCGGCAACCTCGATCGCCGAGCGTGTGCGTGCGAAGGTCGCGGGCTGCGGCGCCGATCCTGCCGTTGCGTTGCCGGAACCGGTGACGGTCAGTCTGGGCATCGCGGTGATCGAGCCCACACCGGAACGCTCGGTCGAAGAGCTCACCGCGATCGCGGACGCCGCCTTGTATCGCGCCAAGCTTGCGGGCAGGAACCGTTACGAAATGGGCATCGACCTGATCTCGTCCGTCGCCGCGGCGTGACCGAATATCAATTGCGAGTCATTCTCATAGGCGCATAGTCTTGCCCGACTCCGGGTGCCGTCCTAAAGCCCGGCGCATCGCTTCGCACCTGCGGGATGAACCTTGATCGATCTGTCGCAATATCTGCCGATTCTGCTGTTCCTCGGCGTCGCGCTCGCGCTTTCCGGCGCGTTCGTGTTCCTGCCGATGATCGCCGCGCGCTTTACCGGTGCGCACAAGCCGACGGCGGAAAAACTTACCGAATATGAGTGTGGCTTTCCTGCCTTCGAGGATAGCCGCAGCCAGTTCGATGTGCGCTTTTACCTCGTGGCGATCCTCTTCATCGTGTTCGATCTGGAAGCCGCGTTCCTGTATCCCTGGGCAGTCAGCGTCTTCAAACTGCCGCATGCCGCAAGCTGGATCGCGTGGGGCGCGATGATGGTGTTCATCGCCGAATTGGCGCTCGGCCTTGTCTATGCGTGGAAGAAGGGAGCGCTCGAATGGGAGTGACGCCGTCGCTGCCGGGACATTCGGGCCCCGTCGAGCTTGGCCATCCCACCAGCGGCCAAAGTCTCGTTCCGCCCGATCAGTCCTTTTTCGAGGGACTGAACGGCGAGCTGAGCGACAAGGGTTTCCTCGTCACCTCGACCGAGGAGCTGTTCCAATGGGCGCGTACCGGTAGCCTGTGGTGGATGACTTTCGGCCTGGCATGCTGCGCGGTGGAGATGATCCACGTCAACATGCCGCGCTATGATCTCGAGCGTTTCGGCGCCGCGCCGCGCGCCAGCCCACGCCAGTCCGATGTAATGATCGTCGCGGGCACGCTGTGCAACAAGATGGCTCCGGCGCTTCGGCGGGTATATGATCAGATGTCCGAGCCGAAATATGTGATCTCGATGGGTTCATGCGCAAATGGCGGCGGCTATTATCACTATAGCTACAGCGTCGTGCGTGGTTGCGACCGGATCGTGCCGGTCGACATTTATGTTCCTGGTTGCCCGCCGACCGCCGAGGCGCTGCTCTACGGTATCATGCAGCTGCAACGGAAGATCCGCCGCGTGGGGACGATCGAACGGTGAGGGCGCCCGCGCCGGCTTATGCCGCCAATGACGGCGTTATCGACGCGGCTACGGCCACGCTCGGCGGCAAGCTGCTGTCGTCGCTCGACGCGGTGGGCGAGATTGCGCTGCACGTCGATCGCGACAGCCTGGTCGAGACGATGCTCGCGCTCAAGGACACGCCGGGGCTCGAATATCAACAGCTGATGGAGATTGCCGGCGTCGATTATCCCGAGCGGGCGGACCGTTTCGAGGTCGTCTATTGCCTGCTCTCGCTGACCCGCAATCACCGTTTGCGCGTCCATGTGCGAACCGATGAGGTCAAGCTGGTGCCTTCGGTTACGGGCATCTGGCCGGTCGCCGGTTGGCTCGAGCGTGAGGTATACGACATGTACGGCGTGTTGTTCGCCGGCAATGGCGATCTGCGCCGTATCCTGACCGATTACGGCTTTCGCGGCCACCCACAGCGAAAGGATTTTCCGCTCACTGGCTATGTCGAGCTGCGGTACTCCGAAGAGGCGAAGCGCGTGGTGTACGAGCCCGTCCAGCTCGCGCAGGATTTTCGCAGTTTCGATTTCATGAGCCCCTGGGAGGGCGCGGAATATATTCTCCCCGGCGACGAGAAGGGCATGCTGCCCGAGGCGAAGGGTGCGCCGACGCCGTTAAAGGCCGACGAGATCGTCAAGGCCGACGCCGCCAAGACCGCCGCCGCCCCGCCGCCCGCGACGCCGAAGGCAACTGAGAACTCGGCGCAGACCGGCGCGGGAAAATCGTCACCCGATGCCAAGCCCGAACCGGCGACCAACCCCGCCGCGCCGGCGAAGCGGATTAACAAGCCGCGCGCGAAGAAGGCCGATGTCGCCGCTGTAGCTCAAGCGGGCCAGGCGCCTGCCGCAACGAAGCGGGTCGCCGCCAATGCACGCGTAAAGCCCGATGCGCCGACGGCGACTGCGCCGGCCAAGCGGCGCACGTCGCGCAATCCAAAAGGGGACGCATGATGGGGGCGCCTTCTGTCATCAATATCGGCGAGAAGCTGAGCGCTTTTTCCGACTATTGGAACCCACGCGTCGTTGCGGGATATAACGGCAACGAGTTGCGCGTGGCGAAGATCGAAGGCAACTTCACGTGGCATAGTCATGCCGAAACCGATGAGTTGTTCCTCGTCGTGCAGGGTGAAATCGGCATCGAATTTCGCGACGGTGTGCAGCGCTTGAAGGCGGGCGAGATGATCGTCGTTCCGAAAGGGACCGAGCACCGGCCGTTCGCCGAGAGCGAGGCGCACATCCTGCTGATCGACCGCGAGGGTGAACCCAACACTGGCGCTAATCCGTCGCACCTGACGCGCGATAAGCTGGACGTGCTCTGATGGCCGACACGCTCGACAAGATCGAAGGTCGTACCGACGCCGAGGATCCTACGACTGGCGACGTCGCGATCCAGAATTACACGATCAATTTCGGCCCGCAGCATCCCGCCGCGCACGGCGTGCTGCGCCTCGTGATGGAGCTGGACGGCGAAATCGTCGAGCGCGTCGATCCGCACGTGGGCCTGCTCCACCGCGGCACCGAGAAGCTGATCGAATACAAGACCTACACCCAGGCGCTGCCGTATTTCGACCGGCTCGATTACTGCTCGCCACTGTGCATGGAGCATAGCTTCGTGCTCGCAGTGGAGAAACTGCTCGACCTCGAAGTGCCGCTTCGTGCGCAATATCTGCGGGTGTTCTTCGCCGAGCTGACGCGCATTTCCAACCACATGCTCAACCTCGGCAGCCATGTGATGGACGTCGGCGCGATGACGCCGAACCTGTGGATGTTCGAAGTGCGCGAGGATTGCCTCAATTTCTTCGAGCGTGCCTCGGGCGCGCGGATGCACTCCAATTATTTCCGCGTCGGTGGTGTGCATCAGGACGTGCCGCTCAAGCTCTTGACCGACATCGCCGACTGGCTCGACACGCGCCTGCCGCGCTTGTTCGAGGATGCGATCAGCCTCGTCGCCGACAACCGCATCTTCAAGCAGCGCAACGTCGACATTGCCGTTGTGTCGAAGGATGACGCGGTGAAATGGGGCTTTTCCGGCCCGATGATCCGCGGCTCGGGCATCCCGTGGGATCTGCGCAAGTCGCAGCCGTACGACGTCTACGCTAGGATGGATTTCGAGGTGCCGGTCGGCACGCGCGGCGATTGCTATGACCGGTTCATGGTGCGCGTCGAGGAGGTTCGCCAGTCGGCGCGGATCATGAAGCAGTGCCTCGCCGAGATGCCCGAGGGGCCGATCGCCAGCCTCGACCGCAAGGTCGTGCCGCCCAAGCGCGCCGAGATGAAGCGCTCGATGGAGGCGCTGATCCACCACTTCAAGCTCTATACCGAAGGCTATCACGTCCCCGCGGGCGACGTGTACGTCGCGACCGAGAGTCCCAAGGGCGAGTTCGGCGTGTATCTCGTCGCCGATGGCAGCAACAAACCGTACCGCTGCAAGATCCGCCCGACCGCGTTCAGCCATTTGCAGGCGATGGACTTCATGGCGAAGGGCCACATGCTGGCAGATACGACGGCGATTCTGGGCGCGATGGATATCGTGTTCGGGGAGTGTGACCGGTGAGGGTGGTGCGTCGCTACCGTGACTTTCTCGTCCAGAAGGCGACCGGCCTGTCTTTCTTGGATTGGTATCCGGTGTCCGC
>JBDSKT010000104.1:0-2890 GCA_039916765.1 Sphingomonas sp. | reverse complement strand
GAGACGAAACGCCGGAGGCGGTCGCGATGGGTATTCCCGATGCGCGATTGGGGCAGGCGATTCTCGTCGTCGCGCGAGGCGACGGGTCGCGTGAGGCTGATCTCCGCGCGCGATTGCAACGCGAATTGCCCGGATTCATGCAGCCACTGCGCTATGTCTGGCGCAACGCGCTGCCGCGAAACGCCAACGGCAAGCTGGATCGCGCCGGCCTGCGAGCGGAGATGATCGCGTGAAGCCGATGGGCGCGCGCCCCGTGGAATTTCGCGGGTCTGCTCCGCTATCGATCGCCGGACGGAATGCGGAGGCATGGATCGCTCAAGCCGGAGACACGCCGCTATTCGTCTATGATTTCAGCATGATCGCATCGCGGATCGCGCGCTTGCGGGCGGCCATGCCTGCCGGTGTCGACCTGCACTACGCCGTCAAGGCCAACCCATTTGCCCCGCTGATCACCGCTATCGCGCCGCTGATCGACGGGCTCGACGTGGCATCAAAAGGCGAGCTTGATCTCGTGATGGCATCGTCGGGCAAGCCGGCATCGGTCGTGAGTTTCGCCGGACCCGGAAAGCGCGATCGGGAACTGGAGGCAGCGATTCGCGCCGGCGCGACGATCAACCTCGAATCCGAAGGGGAGGCCGATCGCGCGCTAGCGATCGGGGAGCGAGTTGGAATCACGCCGCGGCTGGCCGTGCGGGTTAATCCTGAATTCGAGTTACGCGGATCCGGGATGCGAATGGGCGGCCGCGCGTCGCCGTTCGGCATAGACGCAGATGGCGCGGCGGCGCTGGCTCGGCGGGTCATTGGGTCGGGTGCGGAATGGCGCGGGTTCCACATTTTCGCCGGGTCGCAATCGCTCGATACCGCTGCGATCATCGAATCCCAGGCGCGCACGCTTACGCTCGTCGAGCAACTTTCCGAGCAGGTCGGTGAAATCCCGCCCCTAGTGAATCTTGGCGGCGGGTTCGGCATCCCATATTTCGCGGGTGACACGCCGGTCGATATCGAAGCGATTGGCGACGCCCTGGCGGCGGCGCTCGATCGCTGGGATTTGAAACATAGTGACGTCACCGCGGCATTGGAGCTCGGGCGCTGGCTGGTGGGCGAGAGCGGCGTATATCTAACCCGCGTGATCGATCGAAAGGTCAGCCGCGGCGAGACCTTTCTCGTCGTCGATGGCGGCCTCCATCACCAACTTGCGGCATCGGGCAATTTCGGCACCGTGGTGCGTCGCAATTATCCCGTCGCCGTAGCGACAGCCAAATCGGCCGAGTCAACGGAGATGGTTACCGTGGTGGGCTGCCTGTGCACCCCACTCGACCGCCTGGCGGATCAGGTCGAACTGCCGGTGGCACAGCCGGGTGACGTCATGGCGATCTTCATGGCCGGCGCCTATGGTCGCTCCGCAAGCCCCGAATCGTTCCTTGGCCATCCGCCGCCGCTTGAGCTGCTGGTAGGCTTGCCGGACAATCCTAACGCAATTTTCACCTCTTAAAGCGATAGCTCGAGCCTCGTAGTGCATCATGCGGGGGAGACGTCCCGCGCCGGACAAGCGCTGCGCGGAGGTTTGGCTATGCGTTTTTCCGACCGTCTCAAGGTGCTGGCGCTGACCGGCGTGGCGCCGATGGCGCTAAGCGGTTGCCTTGGTGGTGGTAATCGTCCCGAATTGCCGCCCGCGGCGTACGTCGCGGCTCAGGAAAAACCGACCGAGGAATATGTCATCGGTCCGCTTGACCAGCTCAACATCTTCGTATGGCGCAATCCGGAATTGTCGGCGAAGGTCCAGGTTCGACCCGACGGCCGCATCACCACACCGCTGATCAGCGACATGCCAGCGGTCGGCAAGACCCCGGCGATGCTCGCCGACGATCTCAAGATCGCGCTGGGCGAATATATCAAGGATCCGATCGTTTCGGTCATCGTCGAGAATTTTTCGGGGACCTTCAGCCAGCAAGTCCGCATTATCGGCGCGACGGCGAAGCCGGCGGCGATCCCGTACCGCGCCAACATGACCCTGCTCGACGCGATGATCGCGGTCGGCGGCCTGGGCGAATTCGCCGCCGGCAATCGCGCCAAACTGGTGCGTTACGACCGCGCGACGGGCAAGCAGGTGGAATACAACGTCAAGCTCGGCAAATTGCTGAAGGACGGCGATTCCAGCGCGAACGTCAAACTTGAGCCGGGCGATGTGATCATCATCCCCGAAAGCATGTTTTGAGGATCGCGGCGTGACCGGGCTTTACGAAGAAGCGAGGATCGCCCTCCACGCGATCTGGACGCGGCGCTGGTTGGCCCTCGCCGTGGCCTGGGGTGTGGCCGTGCTTGGCTGGCTGGTGGTATCCCAAATCCCCAATTCCTACACCTCGCACGCCAAGGTCTTTATTCAGGCGCAGACGATCTTGCCGGGCGCTGTCGGCATCACCGCAGCCGACCAGCAAAAGGACATCGACACCGTCCGCCAGACGCTGACCAGCGCGGTCAATCTCGAAAAGGTCGTGCGCGGAACCGATCTCGCGCAGACGGTATCGAGCGATCGCGATGTGGCGGAAAGGGTGACTTGGCTTCAACAAGCGATCAAGATCACCGCGCAAGCAGACAATATCGTTGAACTTTCCGTCACCGGAGCGAGCCCCAAGGTCGCCAAGCAAGTAGTCCAAAAGCTGATCGATATCTTCGTCGAACAGAACCTCAACGGCGACCGGGACGAAACAAGCTCCAGCCTGAAATTCCTCGATGCGCAGCTCGCCGCACGGCAAAAGCAATTGTCCGACGCCGAAACGAAGCGCGCCGATTTCCAGAACAGGTATCTCGGTAGCATGCCTGGGACAGGCTCGCTTGCCGATCGGGTCGGGGCGGCACGTAGCCAGATGTCACAGGTCGATAGCGATTTGGC
>JBDSKT010000103.1:0-17135 GCA_039916765.1 Sphingomonas sp. | reverse complement strand
CGTTCGATGTGGTTTCGTTCGCGGTAGAGCGCCCGGTCGTGTTCGATCTTGATCCGGCGGTTTGAACGGCCAGGAATGACGGCCTGGATGTTGCGACGAGCAAGGTCGGCTCGGATAGCATCGGCATCATATCCCTTGTCAGCCAGCAGTGCGCCGGGGACACGCTCTGGCAAGGCGATCAGCGTCTCATAAGCCTTGCAATCCGCCGCTTCGCCGACCGTCAGGTGGAAGGCGAGCGGTCGTCCTCGGGCGTCAGCCAGACAGTGAAGTTTACTGGTGAACCCGCCCCGCGAGCGGCCAAGAGCGCGTCGATGAGCCCCCCTTTTCCGCCCGCTGCCGAGACGTGGGCGCGAACGGTGGTACTATCGATACTGTAGTGGCCGCTGTCCGCCATCATCTCGCCCAGCGTGACCGAAACGGCCTCCCAGACCCCCGCCTCGCTCCAGCGCCGAAACCGCCGGTAGATCGTGTTCCAGTTGCCGTATTTGGGCGGCACGTCGCGCCAAGGCGTGCCGCAGCGCAGCCGCCAGAGGATGCCGTTGATGATCGAACGGTTCTCTTCGGGCGGTCGCCCAGGCCCACGGCTCGCCGCATTAATCGGCAGCAAGCCTCTCAAAACACGCCATTCCGCTTCGCTCAGATCGCCCCGGCTCAACCCCGTCTCCAAAAGGAAGCCTTGAATCAATCACCGAATCTCGCGTCAACCAATTTGTCCACGCCACCTAATGCCTGATCGCAACTCGGACCGGAACAGCCGCCCGCTACGACTGCTTTGAATTTAGGAGTCGCCCATTACGATACGCGCCGCTTCCGCCCTGCGTTCGAGCGCCTGCCGCCAAGCAACTCCACCAATATTGGCGCCATCGACGATAAGATCATGGCCACTGATGAAGGTTGAACCGTCGCTGGCGAGGAAGAGGGCAGCTTCGGCGATGTCGTCCGGGCGTCCCGCCCTTGGGATTGGTTGGAGTTCAGCGAACCTCGCATCCAATCTGGAGAAGGTCGCGTCGGCGTCCTGGTCAGCGTGACCTGCCGCCTTCGCGAAGATGCCGGTCAGGGTGGGGCCGGGGGAAATGCTGTTCACGCGTATGCCGTGTACTCCGAGTTCGGTTGCGACGCAGCGCGTAAGATGAATCACTGCTGCCTTCGCGGCCGAATACGTGTGGGCGGAGAACCCTGTTCGTGTTCCCGACAGGCTCGCTGTATTGACGATACTACCCGCGCGCTGGCGCATCATGACCGGGGCAACGTGCTTCATGCCGAGCAGGACCCCGCGAACGTGCGTTGCCATGATTCCGTCGATCTCCTCGACGGTCGTATCCGCTATGCCAACCATGTTGCCCGGGCCGCCCGCATTGTTGAGCATGCAGTCGATACGACCGAACCTGCCTTCGGTTGTTTGCACGATGTGACGTATATCTTCCTCCAAGCCGACATCCGCGGCGACGAAGTGGCAATTCGGTCCAAGAGCCGATGCGACCGCTTCGCCTTCAGCGACCCGACGCCCTGACACTACGACCGTGGCGCCCTGTGCCACGAACAGTTTGGCGGCCGCCGCGCCAATGCCGCTCGTGCCCCCGGTAATGATGGCGACCTTGCCGACGAGTATGCTCATTTCGATTCCTTAAGCGTGGTTCGCTGTGGGTCGCTGCTCACGCGAAGAGTGTCGACCACCGTCTTCCAAGGGGTCGGATCCATGTGCATCCCGATGACTGTTTTAACCCGGAGGCCGCGCGCGGCGACCTCATCGATGATCTCCCGAAGCGATTCTGGAAATATCAGAGCGCCGCCCGGGCCAAGAGGCTGCACCATCTCGGCGGTATGGAGAAGCTGGAGGTTAGGAAAGTAGACCATCATCATCGGGCTGGTCGCATGCGAGATCGGATACAGCACCATCCGTGTGGCACCCGTTCCGATCGTCGTCGCGGCCGACACCGTCCTGATTACGCCCCTGCGTCCCGATCGGGAGAGCTGGTCTGGCCGTAGCCGGTGCGGAGCGCGCAGGAGCGCCTTGACGACGCCCGCGTTCCGGTCGAGTACGTAGATGGGGATGCCTCGAGCTGCATAGCTGCGCACACCGGCCGTATGCCAATTGAAACTGGTGGTCGTCACCACCGCCTTGATCCGCGTGCCCGGAAAACGCCGCGTGATCTCCGCGATGACCTTGTCGCTGTAACCATTGCTGATCGGCGCATCGATTACGACGATGCCGTCCGGTTGGCACACCGCCGTCGCATACCAGCCTCCAGGGATCTGAACGACGGCCTGCGAGATCTCCCTGATCGGCCGATCGGGACGTCCCAGTGGTAGAGCGTCAACGTCGCGGGCGCCCGGCGTTTCGAGCTGCTGGAGCGTCGCGGCGTCCTGCTGGAAATCCTCTACTCCGAGGGTCGGATTGATGGAGAACTTCTCGACACTGGCAGACAGAAGCGGTTCGCCGTTGCGGAAGACATCGGTCTGGAATGGCAGGCGCACCCCTTCTACGAGCGACCAGTTCTGCCACTCCGTCCGCTCGATAATGTCTCCACGACTGCTCCAAGCAATGTCGGCGGGCAACGCGACCACCACCTCCGCGGCGAGCGGAAGCAGGTTTCCGGTCGCGATCGAGAGCTTGACTGAAAGTCCGTTGCTGCTGAAGCGAACCTGCCTTGCCGGAACACCATGCACTGGCGCGTCGCCGACGAATTCCGCGTCCGCCGCGTCTGCCGCCCGCCGTAGCACCCGAATCGGATCCTGCGTCCACCAAGCGGGTGAGGCGAGGCTGGAACGAGAAGCTCCTTTGACCGTGCCCTCCTTCAAGGTCGAAGTTACGCTAACCCCGTCGAGCGTCACGGTACGAAGTACCGTCGCCGTGCCGGTCGCAAGCTGCAAGCTGACCGATCTGATCTGGCGATCCGCACCTTCGTCGTCAATGGTCGTCGCGTCACCGTAGTCCGTAGCGTAGGGCGGCCCCACATGATCGCGATCGGCGAGATGGAAGGTGGAGAGCCGAAGACGCCGCTCGATCAGAGCAATACGGTCGGCCTCGGGCGAGATCTCTTCCAATGACGCCCGCACGAAAGCGCGTGCGCGCGTCTCGTGTTGCTCAGGCGGCCCGCCTCGACCTTCAGCCGGAGAAAGGGCCATGCCGAGCGCCAAGCCGATGACGAGCTTACCAGCGGCAGTGCTCCGACCAAATAGGCGCGTTCGCGGAGCTGACACGTCGCTGCTCACTGCACATCACCGGCGCAATCCGCCGACTGCGCGCGAGCGGCCTGCGAGTATACGACCTGCCAGCGACTGCCAGTTAGTCGCCACACGTCCGCGAAGCGAAGACACACCTCGAAGGGCTTACCTGCGGAAACACCTTTCAACAGGGCAACGCCGCCCAGAACGGCTCTGCCAGGCCATCGCCAATCAATCGGATGCCGGACAACATAGGGCAGCAATTTGTAACCCGGGTCGGTGAGATCGACGATGAACTGCGTCTTGTCCTCCACTGCACCCGAGCTGTTGACCAGGAGGTAATCCGGCGCGAGCAGGTCTTGGAGAGCGAGCCTGTCGCCGTTCGCCTGCGCGGCATCGTAGTGCCGGGCAGCCGCATCGAGCCCGGCGGACTCGCCGGCAACGTCAGCGCTGGCCGATAGGAGTAAGGCAGATAAAAGGACCATCGTTTGTTCCAAGATCGCGTCTGGTGGTCGCGAAGGCGCCCCGTTGCCGGAGCAACCGCACGCGCCTTCCCGTAACTACCGCATTGTCCGAAACCCGAGCCTGGCATCGCCTGGACCGGCGTAAACAACCGCACGAGAGGCACGAGCCGCATGTCATTTATTACAGTCGATCGTTTCGTTGACCGTCTGCACGAACAATCGACTTCCACCACGCGTAAGGTCCGGCCAACCGTCGTGTCCTACAGGATCAATAATCACGGTGACTGATGCCCACCTTCCTGACGATAGACATACCTCAACTGACTGCACCCGGTGGTCAGATCCTTGCCACCGAGATCAAGCTCTCGTTCGGATCCGAGCGAACCGGAATCGTCGGGCGCAATGGAAGTTGAAAGTCGACGTTGCTGCGACTGATGGCGGGATCTCCCGGTGCTGAGCGTAGTCCGGCACCTCGAGTGTCACGGCCTCGGCGTAGCTGATATCGCTAGCGCTGCGGAACGACCCTAGGGGCGGATATGCGGCAAGCTTCCACGACAGACCAACTCTCGCCGAGGGCATGGTAGTCGCGATTTTAGGCCGATGTTATTGCGTGATCCGCAAAATTTCGTCGGAGGCTAGACGCGGCCGAGCGGCCCTATAGGATGTTGGCGGTCGGGGGAAATTGAACGTCGTGCAAACACTTGAGCCGCTGGCCTATCACCGAACGGTCGCCGATTACATCCAGCACGCCGAGCCCGAGATATGGCGTTGGGCGGCAGCGCAACAGACGCGTGAAGAGCAAGTCGCGGAGATGCGCATCGCGTTGCTGCGCCAGACGTATCGGCTCGACGCGGAAGCGCATCCCGACGTGCATGAGGATTGCCGCGTGGTCATGGGGATCCTGGGGATCGAAGCGCCGGTAACTATCTACCAAGCGGCCGATGGCACGATGAACGCGGCGCTCTGGTACATTCCCGGCGAAATCCATCTCGTCTTTTACGGCCCGGTGCTCGAAAAACTGTCGCGCGCCGAACGGGTTGCGCTGATTGGGCACGAACTGGCGCATTATAAATTATGGTCGATCGAGGATGGGGCGTTCCACATTGCCACGACGATTCTCGACCATGCTTTGGCCTATCCGGGCGCCGCCGCTAGCCATGCCGAGACCGCGCGAATCTACCGGCTGTACACCGAACTCTATGCCGATAGAGGCGGCGCGATCGCCGCCGACGTGCCGGGGCCGGCGATCGCGACCCTGGTCAAGACGATGACCGGGATCGTCACGGTCGATGCCGACGCGTATCTGCGCCAGGCGGCCGAACTCGACGGCGATCAGCGCGCATCGGCGGGCGAGACTCATCCCGAAATCTTCCTGCGCGCACAAGCGCTCGACAAATGGTGGCGCGGCGATCCCGATCTCGACGAATGGCTCGACAAGCGGGTCCGCGGGGCGCTGTCGATCACTGCACTCGATCTGCCGCGTCAGCACGACATGGTCGCGTTGACGCGCGGCTATCTCGCGCGGCTTGCGACCGATCCGGCGGCCGACAGCGAGGCGGTCGCGGCGCAGCTGAAGCGTTACTTCCCCGATTGGGGGCCCGACGAAATGATGATCGGCGACTACGCGCTCGAGCCCGAACGGCTCGATACGGAAACGCGCGACTATCTGTTCGCTTTGAGCTTCGATCTGGCGATGGCCGATCCCGACGGGCGTGACGCTATGCTGATCGCGGGCGAGCGGCTCGCGCGCAGCTTCGACGGCGGCGATGCGTTCCGCGCCGCGCTGAAACGCGACCTCAAGATGAACAAGCAGTCGATCGACAAGTTGCTCGGCCGAAAGGCGGCAGCATGAGCACGCTTGTCTCGCTTCGCCAGCGGCTGATCGACCTGCCCGGCGCACTGCCGTCGGAGGATCTGCTCCACGTCATGCTGCCGCTGATGCGCGAAGTTGCGATGCTGCACGAGCGCGGGCGAGTCGCCGATCTGGGCGATATGGCAATCGTCGACCGCGGCGAGGGTCGCTTGTCGCTCGCACATCCCGATGGCGAGCAGCCCGAGTTCAACGAGGCGCGGATCCGCGCGGTGCAACCGCACATTTCGTCGGCGTTGCGTGTGGTCGGCGAATATCGCGTCACAACCGACACCGATACGGGAAGCTCGGTCGAGAATCTGCGTGCGGCAGGAGACGATGCGACAGAGACGGCGAAGCCCATCTATCTGACCGGCTATCGCTGCTGGGAGCAGCAGGTCGGGCATCACGACGAACAGACCGACATCTTCGTGATCGGGCTCGCGCTCGCCAGCCTGGCCTGCGGACTCGATTTCAACGACGATACCGATGTCACCCGTTTCGCCACCGACCGCGCCAATTTGTTCCGGCTCAACCGCCAGTTGCACCCGGTCATCGCCTCGCTAATCGGCGAGATGACCGCGCTCAATCGGCACGAGCGCTCGAGCGATCTGGCGGGAGCTGCGAGGCGGCTGGAGAATTATCGCGACCAGCCCGCGGGGCTCGACGTCGAACGCGTGCTCGCCGGGACCAGCGGCGTGCCCAGCCGTCGATCGGCGGTGCTGACGCATCTGCGCGACCGTTTGTTCGACCTGTCGCGGCGCAACCGGCTGATCCACTTCCGCCCGACGCAGGCCAGCGTCAACCTGACCGTCGCCAGCGTGCCGATGGTGATGCGGCTCGAATCGATCCGGGCCGAACAATTATGCACCTGGGACGGGCGTTTCGCGTCGGAAGTGCTGGGCGGGGAAAAGGTCCCGCTGACCAAATGGCTGCGCTTCGAAGACCAGCCGTATTTGCCCTCGGCGTTCGACCGGATCATCCAGGAAACGCGTCGCGACCGCGCCGAATATGGCTTCAGCCACCTGCGCCTCGTCGTCGCGTTCCTGCGCTGGCACAATCTGAAGGAAGCGCCCGAGGAGCGGATCCAGTCGCCCTTGCTCTGGCTGCCGGTCGAGGTGGTCAAGCAGAAGGGCGTGCGCGACCAGTATTTCCTGCGCGCGACCGATGCCGAGGTCGAGTTCAACCCCGCGCTGCGCCATTATCTGCGCCAGCTCTACGACATCCGCCTGCCCGAGCGCGCCGATTTGGCGCAAACCCCGATCGAGGCGATCCTGGCCGACCTCGCCGCACAGATCGCGCGGAGCGAACCGGGAGTGAAGCTGTCGCTGACGACCAAGCCCGAGATTGAGCTGATCCACCAGAAGGCGGTGCAGCGATTGCGCGTGTTCCAGCGCCGCCGCAACATGAGTGCCCGCGCAAGTGGGGTGACCAAACCCGACTTCAGCTATGACCGCGAGGATTATCGTCCACTCGGGCTGGCCCTGTTCGAGAAATATGTGAAGCCGAGCCCGTTGCCACAGCGCATCGCGGTCGGCGCGCCGATGCCACCGCGTCCCGACCGGATGGCTGCGACCGGCGAGGCGGAATCCATGTCCTACGCGCTTGCCGGGGGCGACGGGCATCGCTTCGCTTGGGAGATCGACCTGACCCAGGTCACGCTGGCGAACTTCAACTACAAGAAGATGTCGCTGGTGCGCGATTATAACCAGCTGATCGACGATTCGGTGACCCCGCCCGCATTCGACACGGTGTTCTCGATCGAGCCGCGCGCGATCGAGGAAGCGGCGCCACCACCGCTCGCGCCCGACGATCTGTGGGGCGTGGTGCCCGCAGACGCGACTCAGGAAGCGGCGGTGTCGCTATCGCGGACCGGGCGCAGTTTCATCATCCAGGGGCCGCCGGGCACGGGCAAGTCGCAGACCATCACCAATCTGATCGCGGACTATGCCGCGCGCGGGAAACGCGTGCTGTTCGTGTGCGAGAAACGTGCCGCGCTCGACGTGGTGTTCAACCGGCTGAAACAGGCCGGGCTCGATCGGTTGGCCTGCCTGATCCACGACAGCCAGGAGGACAAAAAGGGCTTCGTTCTCGACCTGAAGGATTGTTACGAGCGCTGGAGCAAGGCCGATGACGCGATCGACCAGCACCGCGCGACGCGCCAGCGTACGATCGACGCGCTGGCCCGGCATCTTGGCCGGATCGAGGCGTTCGACGCGGCTATGGGACGGATCCCGGACGAGGCGGGGACGAGCCTGCGCGCGCTCATCCGCCGCCGGTTCGCGCTGCCCGATCCGGGCGACGCGGATTCTGCGACGCGCGAACGGCTGCCCAGCCCGGGCGAATGGGATGCGCATCGCTTGCTCGCCGACCGAATCCATCGATCGGTGAGCGACGCGTTCGGGCTGGCGAGCTTGGCCGAGCATCCCTTCGCACAGCTGTCCGCAGCAACCGTCGCGGGCGAGCGCAGCTATGCGCAGACCGAGGCGATGATCGCCGAGGGCGAGCGACTGTTCGACCGGATCGATCCGATGCTCGACGACGGCGCGGCGCTACTGTCGTCGGAAATGACGCTCGGCGACGCGCTGATCCTGGTGCGGGCGGCGGCGGATTCGATGCGCACGCATCTGGCGGGCAATCTCGATCTGCTCGATCCTGGATCGCCCGCTTCGGCCGATTTCCGTACCGCCCGCGCGGGTCGCGATGCGGCGGGCGCGGCACGAGCGACGGCGGCCGAGGCGGCGGGGCAGTGGCACGATCCGCTCGCGCCCGATGACGCGCAGGCAGCGCTCGACCAGGCGCGGCGGCAGGAGTCGGGCTTTTTCAAGTTCCTCAGCGGCGGCTGGCGGCGGCTCAAGCGGACGGTGCGCGAGCGCTATAATTTCTCCGCGCACGCGGTCGAGCCGAGCATCACGTCGACGCTCGAGCGGCTCGTTGCGCTGCACGACGCGAACAAGGCCGAAGACGCCGCGCGGCAGACGCTCAACCAGCGGTTCGCGACCGACGATGCCGATGGGCTGGCGGCGTTGCGCGACGCGTGGACAGCCGACCCGCCGATCCCGGTCCAGCGGCTGATCGCGCGCAGCCGCACATCGCCCGATCCCGCCGCGATGCTGGCGCGCGAGGCGCAGGCTGCCGAACCGGTTGAGGCGCTCGCGACGCTGTTTGTCAATCATCTCGACGGCGCGAGCAAGCTCACGCTCGGCGATCTAGCCGAGGCGATGCGCGACATGCGCGAGGGGATGGACGACCTGCCCGATCTGCTCGCGCTGCTCCAGGCGGCGGATCAGGCCGGGCCGCATATCGCCTTCGCCTTGCGTTCGCTCCGCCTCGATCCGGCGCGGATCGAGGCGCTGGTGCTCGACGAGGCGATCACGCGAGCGTTGCGCGCCGAACCCTCGCTGCAACGCTTCGACGCCGCCGAACTCGCCGCAAGTGCTCGCCGCGCCGCGCGCGCGCGAACGATCCTGCAAGACGACAATGCCGGGTGCATCCGCGCCACCGGCCAGCGCCGGTTCCGCGACAATATCCGCAAATCGACGCTGTCGGTGACTCAGCTCGACAATGACGGTCGCGAGTTCAAGAAGGTCTACGCCACAGGGCGGCGCGAGCTTGAGCATGAGTTCGGCAAGACCATGCGCTATCGCTCGATCCGCGATTTGTCCGACGACGAGACCGGGATCGTCGTCAACGACCTCAAGCCCATCTGGCTGATGAGTCCACTCTCGGTGTCCGACACGCTGCCGCTCCAGGCCGATCTGTTCGACGTCGTGATCTTCGACGAGGCGAGCCAGATCCCGACCGAGGAGGCCGTTCCGGCGCTCGCCCGCGCGCCGCAGATCGTCGTGGTCGGCGACGAAATGCAGCTGCCGCCGACCAGCTTCTTCGCCGCCGCGCGCGACGAGGACGAGATGCAGGTCACCGCCGAACAGGACGGCGAGACGATGTCGATCCTGCTCGACGCGGACAGCCTGCTCAACCAGGCAGCGCGCGCGCTGCCCGCGACGTTGCTTGCCTGGCATTATCGCAGCAGGTCGGAAGCGCTGATCAGCTTTTCCAACGCCGCATTCTACGACGGTCGGCTGGTCACGATCCCCGACCGCACGATTGCGGCCGGTTCGGCCTCGCCCGACCCGTTGCGTTCGGACGATCCCGCCGCCGCAGCCGAGGGCGTCGAGCGGTTGCTGGCGCGCGCGATCAGCTTCCATCCGGTCGCCGACGGCATGTACGACAAGCGCGCCAATCTGCCCGAGGCGCGGCTGATCGCGACGATGGTGCGCGATCTGCTGGCGCGCGAAACGGGGCTGAGCATCGGCATCGTCGCCTTTTCCGAGGCGCAGCAGACCGAGATCGAGAATGCGCTCGATGCGCTGGCGGCGGAGGACCCGGCGTTTGCCGCACGGGTCGAGGCCGAATATGTCCGTGAGGACGACGGCCAAGTGAACGACCTGTTCATCAAGAACCTTGAAAACGTGCAGGGCGACGAGCGCGACGTGATCCTGCTCAGCATCTGCTACGCGCCGGACCGCAGCGGGCGGATGGCGATGAATTTCGGCCCGATCAACCAGCGCGGCGGTGAGAAGCGCCTGAACGTCATTTTCAGCCGCGCGCGGCATCACATGGCGGTCGTCTCGACGATCCGGGCCGAGGCGATCACCAACACGCATAATGACGGCGCGCGGGCACTGCGCACGTTCCTATCGTTCGCCGAGGCGCAGGCGCGCGGCGATGGCGAGCATGGCCAGACGATCCTGGCGACGCTCAACCCGGAGGCGCAGCGCGTGTTCGCGCGGACGGCGGCACCCGACCCGCTGCGCGACGCGCTGGCCGACGCGTTACGCGCGCGGGGGCACAAGATCGAGGCGAATGTCGGCAGCGCCAGCTTCCGCTGCGACCTCGCAATCGTGGCACCCGACGGGGCGAGTCATTCGCTCGGCATCCTGCTCGACGGCGATGCCGGCGGCGCGGTAGCCGACCGCTACGTCTTCCAGCCGACGATCCTGCGCGCGTTCGGGTGGAAGGTGATCGATATCCCTTCGCATAGCTGGCTACGCAATCCGCAGGCGGTGATCGCGCAGATCGAGGCCGCGTTGCACGCCGATCCGGCGATCCCGGCGGACGACGATACGTTCGAGACGAGCCCGCCAATCGCGCAGCCGAGCGTGCCCACGACCATTGCCGAACCCGAACCCACACCCGGCGAAGACATCACCCAGCCGACCGGCTTCACCGAGTTCGAATTCCGCCAGGGCACATCGGACAAGTTCTGGAAAATCGCTGTGACCGACTGCGACGTCACTGTCGTCTATGGCCGTCGCGGGACCAAGGGCAGCACCGTTGTCAAAAGCTACGAGTCACCCGACCGCGCCCGGCGTGAAGCGACCAAGCTGACGTTGGAGAAAACGCGTAAGGGATATCAGGAAGTGAGCTGACGGCATACATCGGCCTCGGGGACGATCTCGACTGCATGTGTCGCTTCACAGCCGCGCAAAACAACGGCAACTTCTAGGATTCCCGCGCGTGGTCAGGAATGGCGACATTTAGGGCGCATATTGGCCGCCGCCGACTTCATGAACGAACGTCAACTTGCGCCATCTGGGCGCCCGAAAGCCGACAGGCCGCTTTTCCACCAGACCCGGACGATCAGCGCCTGCTCCGTCAGATGAACGAACGGCTGCTTACGCCAATCATCACCTGAAAGCGGACGGGCCGTTCTCCACCAATGCCGTTCAGTTCTCCAATCGCAATCACCGGAACTTCTCCGGAAACAGTCGATTCACTAGCTGCCAGATTGATGCCTATCCCGCTATGCACAGCTGTGGTGGGAATGCCCGCCAGTGATGTGACCAACGGCAGATTCGCTATTGCAGCCATCGGCGTCGGCATGATCGAGCGTCAAGCGGCCATCCAATCGGCGCAATCATCGCTTGCTCTCGGCGTCGATCATCGCGAGAATCCACATTGTGCGAAGCGATATCGATCATTTGCCGTCGATCCAGCAGACCGAACTCGAGCGAGTGAAGCAATTGCTAATGGCGGAGTTTGCAGAAGCGATTTCGTGCGCCAATCAGCCATGGAAGAAGAACGGCAAAATCCTAAAGATCGTCCTTTTCGGTAGTTATGCGCGCGACGATTGGGTCGACGAGCCCGAAAACGGATACCAGTCAGATTTCGATCTGCTAATCGTCGTCAGTCATTCCGACCTCACCGATATCGCTGCCTATTGGTATATTGCGGAGGACAAAATTGCGCGCGATACGGCAATCGCTCGTCCGGTAAACATTATCGTTCACACGCTGGAAGACGTAAACCAGTCGCTCTCACGCGGAGAGTATTTTTGGGTCGATATCGCTCGAGACGGCATAGCCCTATACGATCTTCCGGGTAGCGCGCTCGCCACCTCGAAACCGCTCACGCCAATTGATGCATTTGAAATAGCTGCGAAATATCATCGGGATCAAACCACCTCGCTCAGCCAATGGATCGAACTTGTTGAATTTTCACTGGCGCGCGCCGCGGCCGACCCGTCGTGGAATAAAAAGGCAGCATTCAATTTACATCAAGCGACTGAAACAGCATATGCCTGCTTCCTACTTGTTCGGACGCTGTATTTCCCACGCTCACATAATATCAAATTTCTCCGTTCTCTAGCCGAGGATAGCGACCCTCGTTTGATCGACGCATGGCCCCGCGCTACCCGTCCCGAACGTCGTCGCTTCGAGTTGGTGAAGCGGGCCTATGTCGAGGCCCGCTACTCGGCGAGCTACGAAATCAGTGCAGAGGATCTCGCGGCGATCACCGTGTCGGTCCGGCGATTGCGTGACATCGTCGATCTGGTCTGCCGCGAACGGCTCGAAACGCTGCGCGAAGCCGCCGGACTCTAGCGCCGCCGCCGCAATCGGCTGCAACCGGCCGATCAGCGCCACACCGCACCATGTCGTTTTAGTCCCGGTTCGAGGAGTCATTGGCCGTCGGGAATGTCCCCGGCGGGAGCCTCTTCGTGACACCCACCAAGCTGCTGATCGGCCAGATCGTCATCGTCTTCGCGATCGTGCTCGCGGGGTTATGGGCGGCGACGCAGTGGGCGGCCGCGATGCTCGCCTATCAGCCAGAGCTCGGCCGACCCTGGCTGATCGTCGGGCATGTTCCGGTCTATCGGCCATGGGCGCTGTTCTGGTGGTGGTATCATTACGATGCCTATGCCCCGCATGTATTCGACAAGGCGGGCATGCTCGCCGGTGCGTCCGGCTTTATGGGGTGCGGGTCGGCGGTCGCGGGGTCGCTCTGGCGCGCGCGCCAGCGCAGCAATGTTACCACCTACGGATCGGCGCGCTGGGCCAACGCCCGCGAGATCGATCGCGCCGGGCTGCACGGTGACGCTGGCGTCCTGCTCGGTCTTCTCGGGGGCCGATATCTGCGTCACGACGGACCCGAGCACGTAATGGCGTTCGCGCCGACCCGCTCGGGCAAGGGCGTCGGGCTGGTCGTCCCAACCTTGCTGTCCTGGACCGGATCGACCGTGGTTCACGACATCAAGGGCGAGAACTGGACGCTGACCGCCGGCTGGCGGTCGCGCTTCTCGCACTGCCTGCTGTTCAATCCGACAGATGCCCGTTCGGCACGCTACAATCCGTTGCTCGAAGTCCGCCGCGGCGCCAACGAGGTGCGCGACGTCCAGAATATCGCCGACATCCTGGTCGACCCCGTCATCACTACCGATCGTCGAACCTATCATCTGGCATTGTCGAGCAACGCCGGGCCGGCGATGTCGGCGCTATCCTGGACCTATCCGCAGGATGCGCTGATCGCGCTGAAGCGGTCGCAGGCACAGGCGGCGGCCGCGGCACCGGTCGCAACCGGACTGGACGTCGATCAACTTCACTTCAACTATCTGCTGTCGGGGGATCGCCCGCCATGGCGTCCGCTGCGGGCGTTCGATGACGGGCGTCAGACCTTCATCGAATTCCCGGCGAGCCTCGCAGTCGGCGAAGCGCCGCCGCTCTTCGTGGTCGGCGCAAAGGGCGAAGCGCAACTGGTCAACTACCGACTGCGCGGCCGCTATTACGTCGTCGACCGGCTCTTCGCGGTGGCGGAGTTGCGGTTGGGAACCAAGCATCAGGACGTTGTGCGACTGACCCGTCTCGACGAGAGCGGTCGTCAACGCCGCGGGCAGCGGAGCGGGTCATGAGCGCGCTCGCAGACAACCCCACCGACGCGCCGGAACCGACCGCGCCGCTCAAGGTCGATCCCGAAACCCTCGTGCTGCGCGCCAAGCCCGCGCGCGCGATCCGGTTCAAGCGCGGCGTCATCGTGTCGCTGACTGCTGCCGCCGCGGTCGGCATCGTCGGCACGGCATGGTTCGCGCTCGAGCCGCATGCGCTTCATCTGGTGAACGGGACCGACGATGCGCCCGTCATCGCCAAGTCGCCGACCGATGCGCTGAGCGCTCTTCCCAGCAGCTATGGCAGCGCGCCGAGGCTCGGGCCGCCTTTGCCGGGCGATCTCGGCCGTCCGATCCTCGATCGGCAACGTCAGTGGGCCGAGGCCAGCGGCACCCCGGTCGCGACCGGTGCCGCGCAGGGTGCTGCGGAAGCGCGCGAGCGTCGCGCTGCGGAATTGAAGGCCGCGCGCGAATCCGGCCTGCTCGTCCAGACGACGGATCGCGGCGCCAACCCGCAGGGCGGACGTTCCTCCACGCCGTCAACCGTCCCGACATCCGCGGTCCCGGCGTCGGAGGCGGACAAGCTGGCGATCGATCATGTGCGGGATCCGAACGGGCAGCAACACAAGGCCGATTGCCTCAGGGCATCGGACAAGGACGCGGACACCAATCCCTACCCTGTCGTGCCCGCACCGTCGCCGAATACGTTGTCCGCCGGGAGCGTCATCGCCGCCAGCCTGATCACCGGCCTTCGTTCCGACCTGCCAGGGCTCGTCACCGCGCAAGTGACCGAGCGTATCTTCGACAGTGCAACCGGCCGCATCCTGTTGATCCCGCAGGGCGCGCGCCTGATCGGCAGTTACGACAGCGTCGTCGCCTTCGGGCAGAAGCGGGCGCTCGTCGTCTGGCAGCGCATAATCTTCCCCGACGGCAGCTCGGTTCGAATCGACAATGTGCCGGCGACCGATGCGGCCGGCTATGCCGGGCTTGCCGACAAGGTCGATTTCCACACCTGGGCTCTGCTGAAGGGTGTCGCACTGTCGACATTGCTGGGGGTCGGCTCCAGCCTCAGCTTCACCGGCGAGAGCGATCTGGTGCAGGCGATCCGCGAATCGACTCAGCAGAATGCCTCACGGGCGGGCGACCAGCTGACGTCGCGCAACCTCCAGATCCAGCCAACGATCACGATTCGTCCTGGGGCACCCGTGCGACTGGTCGTCCACCGCGATCTCGTCCTTATCCCCTGGCGTGAATAGGAAGACATCCATGACCGAATTGAAGCTGGGCAAGCTGCCCGACCGGACACCGATCAAGCTGACGATCGCAATCCTGCCTGACCTCCATCAGACATTGCTCGAATATGCCGGCCTCTATGCCACCGCCTATGGCCGAGAGGAGCCGATCGCCGAGCTCGTCCCGGCCATGATCGCGGCGTTCCTCGACAGCGACCGCGCGTTCCTGCGCGCGCGGGGCAAGTCATGAGCGGCGTTCATCGTCACCAAAGCAGTGGCATCGAACGCCCAAGAATCGAGGTTCTAGGTGCGGAGAGCAAGCCGTTGCCCGCCGACCCGATCAGCGTGCGGATTGCGATGGCGGTCCGCCTGACCGGTATCAGTCGCTCGCGCCTCTACGAACTGATCCAGGCGGGTGATCTCGAAACGGTCAAGATCGGCCGTTCGACGCTGGTGTTGTTCCGGAGCCTCAAACGCCTCGTCGAAGGCTGATGCGACAGGCGGTCCGGGATCGCTCGGCCGCGACAGCTGGAAGGAAGCCCGACTGCCTGAACCAACGTTGCCGGTGCCCGTTTTTGGCCATCGGCCTGGTAAATCCGGCCGACGTCAAAGCTCGACGGTATTCAGCCTGAGCGCGTTGGTGACGACCGTCACGCTCGACAGCGCCATCGCCGCACCGGCGATCATCGGCGACAGCGTTATGCCTGTGATCGGATAGAGCAGACCGGCGGCGATCGGTATGCCGACGCCGTTGAACACGAACGAAAAGAGCAGATTCTGTTTGATGTTGCGCATCGTCGCCGTGGCAAGCCGCCGCGCGCGCACCATTGCCGCAAGGTCGCCTTTGGTCAGTGTAAGTCCCGCGCTCTCGATCGCGACATCGGTGCCCGTGCCCATCGCGATACCGACATCGGCTGCGGCGAGCGCGGGCGCATCGTTGATGCCGTCCCCTGCCATCGCGACTCGCGCGCCATGTGCCTTGAGTTCGCCGATGATGCCCGCCTTGTCCTCGGGGCGGAGTCCGGCATGGACCTCGTCGATCCCGCCGATCGTTCGCGCGACGGCATCGGCGGTGCCCTTCGCGTCTCCGGTCAGCATGACGATGTGGAGCCCTTCGCGGCGAAGCGCGGCGAGCGCTTCGCGCGCCGCCGGCTTGATCGGATCGGCGACCGCCAGCAGGCCGGCCAGGTGACCGTTGATCGCGACCAGCATGACGCCGTCGCCGGCACCGCGATGCGCGTCCGCGCTCTTGTCGAGCGGCGTTGGATCGACGCCGATGCGCCGCATCTGATCGGCATTGCCGACCACGACAGAACGGCCATCGACCAACCCGCTGACGCCGAGACCGGTCTGCGTATCGAACGCGCCGACCTTTCCGAGCATCGCACCCGCTTCCATGGCGGCCGCCACGACCGCGCGCGCCAGCGGATGTTCCGAACTGGCTTCGACGGCCGCCGCTGCCATCACCACCGTCTCGCGGTCGAAACCGTTGATGGTCTCGACGGCTGTCAGCGCAGGATGCCCTTCCGTCAGCGTCCCAGTCTTGTCGATCACCAGCGTGTCGACCGATGCCATCATCTGCAGCGCCTCGGCATCCTTGACGAGGACGCCGGCGCGCGCACCCCGCCCGGTGCCGACCATGATCGACATCGGGGTCGCAAGGCCCAGCGCGCAGGGGCAGGCGATGATCAGCACCGCGATCGCGTTGAGCAGGCCATGCCCGAACCTGGGCTCCGGACCGACGAGGTTCCAGACGACGAACGTCGCGACGGCGATGGCGACGACGAGCGGTACGAACCAGCGCGACACGCGATCGGCGACCGCCTGGATCGGCGCGCGGCTGCGCTGCGCCTCGGCGACCATCGTCACGATGCGCGGAGCACGGTATCCGATCCGACGGCACGCGCCTCGATCACCAGCATGCCGGTCCCGTTGAGGGTGCCGCCCGTCACGGCCATGCCCTGCGCCTTGAGTACGGGCGCCGGCTCGCCGGTCAGCATCGCTTCGTCGACCGACGAGCGTCCCTCCACGACCACGCCGTCAACGGGCACGGCCTCGCCCGGCCTGATACGCAGGCGGTCACCCGCCATAACGAGGTCGAGATCAACATCGTCTTCGCCGTTCGGGCCGAGGCGGCGGGCGGTCTTCGGCGCGAGATCGAGCAGGGCGCGGACCGCGCGGCCGGTCGCTGCGCGGGCGCGCAGTTCGAGCACTTGCCCGAGCAGAACGAGCGTGACCACGACGCCTGCGGCTTCATAATAGAC
>JBDSKT010000102.1:0-2742 GCA_039916765.1 Sphingomonas sp. | reverse complement strand
GCCGAGATGCTTTGACACCGCGGGTTGCGACACCCCGGCTTGGGCGGTGAGCGCGCCGACGGTCTGCTCGCCGGCCTGGCACAAGCGTTCGAATAGCGCGCGCCGCGTGGGATCGGACAGCGTCTTGAACAGAGCTTCGTAATTCGGCGTCATGAAACATAACTCGTTGGCTATGGATCAACTCATAGCCACCAAGTTATGAATGTCAACACCGCGGACCAGAGCAACGTTTGACGCGCATGAAAAAGGGCGGGCGAAGCCACCGCTTCGCCCGCCCCGATTTTTCCGGCCAATGGCTGGGCGAACTACTCGCCCGCCGCGTCCTCGCCCTCGGCGTCGCTCGTGTCGGCGTCGGCCTCGGCTTCCGCCGCGGCCGCCTCGACTTCGGCGACATGCTCCTCATGCGCCTCCTCGGCCAGCGCGGCTTCTTCGGCCGCCTGTTCGATCGCCTCGGACTTGAGCGCTGACGGCGCGACCAGCGTCGCGATGGTGAAATCGCGATCCTCGATCGCGGACTTCACGCCCTTCGGCAGCTTGACCGCGCTGATGTGGATCGTATCGCCGACATCGGTGCCCTTGAGCGAAATCTGGATCTCGGCTGGAATGTCCGCCGCGTCGCAGACCAGCTCGAGCTCGTGACGCACCACGTTGAGTACGCCGCCGCGCTTGATGCCCTTCGACTCTTCCTCGTCGGTGAACACCACCGGCACGTTGACGTGAACGGTCGCATGCTCGGAGATGCGCAGGAAATCGACATGCACCGGACGATCGCTGACGACGTCGAACGTTACGTCCTTGGGCAGGGTGCGCACGGCCTTTCCGCCCGTTTCCACCATGACCACCGAATTCATGAAGTGACCCGTCATGAGGAGACGCATCAGTGCCCGTTCCTCGACGTGGATCGACTGCGGATCTTGCTTGTTGCCGTAGATCACGGCGGGCACGCGGCCTGAACGACGCAGTGAACGGGAGGCTCCCTTGCCAACCTGTTCGCGCGTCTCGGCGGCGAGCGTCAATTGGTCGCTCATACCAGTCTCCGAAACGTATGTTGTTAAACTTCCCGCCGAGCCTCCAGGGATGACCCCGACCGGAAGCGCGCGCCTATAGGGGAGGGTGGTCGGAAACGCAACCGGCGGCGGCTATTCGACCCGCTCGATCTTGTATCCGCGCGCTTGGAGCAGCGCGATCACCGACTTAGGTCCCACCAGATGCCCTGCGCCGACGGCGACGAGCACCGACCCGGGACGGGCCATGCGGGCTTCGATCGCGGCGGCCCAGGCGCGGTTACGGCCGCTGGCCAGCGCCTCCTCGAGCACCGGCGACGCGCGAAATGCCGGGTCGATCGTCGCCGCCATCCGCGCGACGTCGCCCTTGGCCCACGCGTCGAGCGTCGTACGATAATCGGCACTGCCGCGCGCCGCGTCATCGATGGCGCGGATCAGGAGCACGCGCTGCGCCGTTTCGGGCAACGAGTCGAACAGCGCGAACTGCGCGGTCGCGCTCTCCAACCCGCCTGTCGGCCGGTGTCGCTCAGCGAACCGCGCCGCCAGCACCGCTTCGACGCCGTGTTCGCGGCCGATCCCCGCCTGCGCGCCGGGTGCACCGGCGATGATGAACGCGGCGGCCCAGCTTTTCTTGCCATCGACCGCGCTCGTCTCCAGCCCGCCGGCCTTCAGCGCGGCGGCCAAGGCAGGGTGGCTCGCCGGCGCGATCCGGTCGGCGATCGGCGGCAGGCTCGCACCGGCGCCCATCCGTTCGAAGGTTCGCGTGGTTCCGGCCCAGTCGTCGGGCAGCTCCATTAGGAGGGTATCGGCGGTGTTCATCGCCTGTCGAACCGGCGGGGTTTGCCAATCGACGCCATCGGGCAGCACGTGGATGGTGCCCAGCAGCCAGATCGTCGTGTCGGCATCACGGACGCGCCACAAGGCGGGATGCGCCTCGATCACCGGCGCGCGGTGGCACGCCGCGATCGCCAGCGTGGCGGCCAGCGCGAGCATGGCCCGGCGCCGCATCGTCAGTATTTGATCCGCTTCGCCTTGAGGTGGTGCTTGCGCAGCATCGCGATCACGCTCTGGTCGCCTGCGAGATGCCCCGCGCCCACCGCGATGAACACCGTGCCCGGCTGCTTCATCCGCGCGTCGATCCAGTCCGCCCAGCGCGCGTTGCGATCGGTCAGCAGCACCTTCGTCACCTCGGGCGAATCGTCGAGATCGTCGTTGAGCACCTTGGCCAGCGCGACCGGATCACCCTTCGCCCAATCGCCCACCATGTCCTCGATCGAACCCTTGAGCTTGGGCAATTCGTCGATCGTGTTCGACAGGAAGGTGATCTGTGCCGGCTGCGACAGCGAATCGAAGAAGCCGAGCTGCTGAGCGGCCGTTTCCAGCCCGATCACCGGCTTGTGCTCGGTGTTCGCCGCCTCCGTCAGCACATGCTCCGGCCCGCTACTGGGATCGTAGCCGAGCTTTTGCAGCGACTGAACGGTAAGGAGGGTCGCGGCGAGCCACGGCTTCAGCGTATCGAACGCCGCCGGCGGCGCACCGATGCCGGCCAGACCCGCGGCAAACCCGGCCCGCTCCTTCTCGGGCAGCCGGGCGGTCAGCGCGATGCCGTCGCTCGCGATACCCTTCGCCGTCACCAGCTGCTGCATCTCGGCGGCGGGCGGCTGGACGATCTCGAGCACCAGGGTGTCGCTCTTGTCGAAGGCCTTCTTCACCGCGTCGTCGAACCAGCTCATGCCGG
>JBDSKT010000101.1:0-4461 GCA_039916765.1 Sphingomonas sp. | reverse complement strand
GCGGCGACCTCGTGCACGTTGACCGTCCGCGTCGCCGGGTTGGGCTTGAACTCCCTTGCCACGACCACGTCGTAAGGCAGGTGGATCGTGCAGCCGGCGAGATCTGCCGCTGAGAAGATTTCTTCGGCAATGCCGGCAAGCTCATGCTCACACAGGGATTTTCCGACATTCACGCCACGCGCCGCGAGAAACGTATTGGCCATCCCGCCCCCGATGATCAGATAATCGACCTTCGCCACGAGATGTTTGAGTACGTCGAGCTTGGTCGAGACTTTCGCCCCGCCGACCACCGCTGCGACGGGATGCTCCGGGTTGCCCAGCGCCTTGTCGAGCGCAGTCAACTCGATCTCCATCGCCCGCCCTGCATATGCCGGCAGCAGATGCGCTACTCCCTCGGTCGATGCATGCGCGCGGTGCGCGGCCGAGAAAGCATCGTTGACGTAATAGTCGCCCAGCACCGCCATCGTTCTGGCCAAGGCCGGATCGTTCCGCTCCTCTCCGGCGTCGAAACGCGTATTCTCAAGAATAGCGACATCGCCCGGCTGCATCGTCGCGACCGCCGGCCCAGCTCCCGCCCAGTCGATGAAGCGCACTGGCCGACCCAACACCGCCTCATATGGTTTGGTCACGAGCGCGAGCGATAGGTCGGGGGTCGGCTGCCCCCCGGGCCGGCCGAAATGCGCGAGGATCAGGACGATCGCGCCCTTGTCCGCAAGCTCGGTCACCGTCCCCAGCGTCGCGCGAAACCGGGTATCGTCCTTCACCACGCCGCCCGCCATCGGCACGTTTAAATCCTCACGCACCAAGACGCGCTTGCCGCGCACGTCGCCGATATCGTCGAGTGTCTTGAAAGGCTTGCTCACGCTTCCTCGATCCTGATCTCATCGCCGACGGCGATCACCCCACCCGCCAGTACCTTGCTGCACACACCAGCGCGCCAATCGGGAAGCAGCGCGGCCTTGAGCCCGGGCGCCAACGCCTCCATCCGTTCGCACGGGTCCGTAAAGCGGGTCACGAGCAAGACCACGTTCGCGCCAATGCGCAGCATTGCTCCGGGTGTCTGCGGAAGATCGAACCCATCGACGAGCAGATTGGCGCGACGCTCGTGCCAGGCGATGGCGTGGCCGACCTCGCGCATCGCCGAATCCCAGTCGCCGCGTTCCAGCAGCGTCACCTGGCGCCTGCCTTTCCCGCCCGGCTTAACCGCGCCGCGAAAGTCGCCGTCCAGCCCGCCATCGATCGTTACGCGAATGTGGTCGAGCACTTCCATCGGCGCCTTGGGTCGCGCGTGGCGCGCGATGCCCGCAAGTATCCCCGCGTTTGCGCCGTCCCGTCGAGCGCCAGTGCCTCCTCGCAACGAGACGGCCGCAGTGTTCGACGGGGCGACGGCGTTGCTCATCAAATGAACGCCGCCATCACCCGCGCGGTATCGACCATGCGATTGGAGAAACCCCACTCATTGTCGTACCAGCTCACCACGCGGACGAGCTTGCCGTCGAGCACCGCGGTTTCGAGGCTGTCCACCGTCGATGACGCGGGAGTGTGCATGAGGTCGATCGAGACGAGCGGCTCGTCGGTATAATCGAGCACGCCCTTGAGTGGTCCGCTTTCGGATGCCGCCTTGAGGATCGCGTTGATCTCATCCCTGGTCGTGTCGCGCTTCGGCGTGAACGTCAGGTCGATCAGCGACACATCGGGCGTCGGCACGCGGATCGCGGCGCCATCGAGCTTGCCCTTCAGCTCCGGCAGCACCTCGCCCACCGCGCGCGCCGCCCCCGTGGTCGTCGGGATGATCGACATCCCCGCGGCACGTGCGCGGCGCAGATCGCCGTGGATTTGGTCGAGGATCTTCTGATCGTTGGTGTAGGCGTGGACGGTGGTCATCAACCCGCGCTCGATGCCGACCGTGTCGTTGAGCACCTTGGCAACCGGCGCCAGGCAGTTGGTGGTGCACGACGCGTTCGACACGATGTGGTGCTCCGACTCGAGCTTGTGGTGGTTGACGCCGTACACCACGGTCAGATCGACGCCCTTGGCCGGGGCCGAGATCAGCACCTTTTTCGCACCCGCATCGAGATGCTTCTGCGCGCTCTCGCGGTCACAGAAGAAGCCCGTGCATTCGAGCACCAGATCGACGCCCAGTTCCTTGTGCGGCAAGTTGCCGGGATCGCGCTCGGCGGTGACGCGAATGCGCTTGCCATCGACCACCAGGTCGCTGCCCTCGGCCGAGACCTTGCCCGGCCATTTGCCGTGCACGCTGTCGCGACTGAACAGCCAGGCATTGGCCTTGGCGTCGGCGAGATCGTTGATGGCGACCAGTTCGAGGTCCGTGCCCTGCTGCTCCAGCATCGCACGCGCGACGAGGCGACCGATACGTCCGAACCCGTTGATCGCTACCTTGACCGTCATCGCCATTCCTTTTCCCGTGCGGCGCCGGGCGAAGGTCGCGCCGAAGGAGCGCGCGGGACGACCGGCGAGTCTGCTATGCGGGCGGTCTTTGCGGTGAGCCGCCGCGCACGTCAACCGCAGCCGACGGGCGACGCACGGCGAATCGACCTTGTCCGCCAGCGAAGCCGTGCTATCCGGGGCGAATGGCAGACGAGGCTCCCACCGCGCTCGACCGCATCGACCGCGCGCTCGCGCGGATCGAAGCCGCCGCAGAGGCGCATGCGCGCTCCGGCGAGGCGCTCGCCCGTCGCCACGCGACGCTGCGCAACCGTATCGCCGAGGCGATCGAGGCGCTCGATACCGTTATCGCGCAGGGGACTGCCAGCTGATGGCCGACGTGACGCTGACAATCGGCGATCGCCGCCACACGGTTGCGTGCCGCGACGGCGAGGAAGACCAGCTGCACCGCCTGGGCACCCTGCTCGACGCCCGCTGGAACAGCGCGCAACGCGCTTCGGGCGGACTGAACGGCGAACGGACGATGCTGTTCGTGGCACTCATGCTGGCGGACGCCCTGGACGAGGCCGAACGTCGTCCGGCGGGCGACGCGAACGGCGCGCTTGTGGCCCGGATCGCCGACCGGCTCGAGGCGGTCGCCGCCGCCCTTGAGAAAGTGCCCAAAAATCCCTAGATTGCGCGGCGGCGGGCACTGCCCGGTACGAGCTGACATTATCCCTGAGGCTATTCATCATCCTAGGGGGCTGTCCCTGCCCGGGCCCTGGCCCGAAGCATATGGTCCCCACCTGACGTACCGTGCGTCAGAGGATAACCCGGCCAACGGCCATGGCGGTCCCGCCACCGCTTTCGGAGCTCGCATTGTCCCCGGTGCCGCGCATGATTGAGGACAAGGCGGTGCTCCGCGCCCGACTGGGCGCCGCGCGCCAGGCCTTCGCGGCCGATGCCAAAACGCCGATCGCGCTTTCACCCCAATTTCTCGCCCGGCTTGCCCCAGGCGTGACCGTCGCCTCGTACATACCGGTGCGCGGCGAAGCAGATCCTTCGCCGCTCGCGCGCGCCGCTGTCGCGGCGGGATGCGTCATCGCGCTTCCGCACGTGACGCGACGCAGCGAGCCGATGCGGTTCCTCGCATGGGATGCAGAGGCCGACCTTATTCCCGGCCCGTTCGGGCTGCATCAGCCGCGTCACGACGCGCCGGCGCTCGCCCCCGACATCGTCCTGGCCCCGCTCGTCGCCTTCGATGCCGCGCTCAACCGCCTCGGCCAAGGCGCGGGATACTATGACCGCGCTTTCGCCGCCTTTCCCGCGGCGTGGCGAATCGGTATCGCCTGGTCGATGCAACAGGTGACTGAGCTGCCCGTCGATGCCTGGGACGTCTCGCTTCACGCCGTTGCCACCGAAAAGGGATGGATCATGTCATGACGCCAAGCTGGCGCAAACCCGCCGGAATGCTGCTGATCCTTGCGCTGATCGGCATTTGGGTGGTGCTGATCGCCAGCTTGTCGAACATGGTCGGCGGCTGGCCGGCGCTGGTCCAGCTCGGCTTCTACCTTGTCACCGGCATCGCGTGGATCTGGCTGCTCCCGATGCGCCGCATCCTATTGTGGATGGAGACCGGACGGTGGCGGTGATTTTTGACTGACGGGGCGCCGCCTCAAGGCCGCGTCGTCGATCGAGCCTGACAGGCCGCCGGCCCTGCTGGGGCGTCCGGTAAATAGCCGCGCTATTTGCCCTGCGCGACGCGCGGGTGGCGCGAGTGACGGGGCTCGAACCCGCGACCTCCGGCGTGACAGGCCGGCGCTCTAACCAACTGAGCTACACCCGCTGAAAAGCGTGAGGCGGCGCACCTATGCGAGCCGCCCTACCCTGTCAACCGCTCGCGTCCTGCTCCGTCGCCGCCTGGCCGAAGCGCGTGCGTTTGGTCTGCGTCAACGTGCCGTGTTCGAATAGGAAGCCCGCAATATCGGGCTTGCCTGCGGCGGCGGCCACCGTTTGCAGGATGATGAGCAGCGGCACCGCGAGCACCGCGCCCGCCGTGCCCCAAACCCAGCCCCA
>JBDSKT010000100.1:0-17946 GCA_039916765.1 Sphingomonas sp. | reverse complement strand
GTCTGCATCGCCGGCGTGCTCGGCAACAAGCAAGTCGCGCTTGGACCCCTCTCGGCGCTGGGCCCGATACTCGGGCTCGGGCCGCTCGCGATCGAGGCCGGAATCTTTGCTTTTCTGCTACTGGTTGTCGTATCAAGCGCGGTCGCCGAGCTGCACGGCCAGACCATTGCGAACCGGTTGGTGCGGATCGGCTTTGCGCCATTGATTTTCTCAATCCTGCTATCGCTGTTCGTGCTGTCGCTGCCCCCGGCAGCGGATATGGACCCGGCGCGACGCGACGCCTTCGCGCTGATGATGGGATCGACTCCGCGCATCTGGGTCGGGGGGATCATTTCCTACGGCATTTCGCAGACGCTCAACGTGACGATTTTTTCGTATCTTAAGGGACGCGAGGGGTCGTCGTTGCTGTGGCTGCGGGCGAGCGCAGCGGGAATCCTCAGCCAGATCGTCGATACCCTGCTGTTCGTCAGCATCGCGTTTTTGGGCGTATTTCCGATCCGCGAGCTGCTGATCGGTCAGATGGTGGTAAAAGTGGTGTTGTCTGCGGTGATCGTCCCGACATTGGTCTATCTGTTCGTAGCGTTCGGCCGCTGGCTCGACGGCACGGCGGCGCACGCCTAAGGGGCGCGGACATGGCCGACCATACTCCCGATCCCGCCTTGCTCGCCAAGGCGGAGACGCTGACCGAGGCGCTGCCCTATCTACAACGTTATGCCGGGCAGACCTTCGTGATCAAATATGGCGGCCACGCGATGGGCGACCCTGAGGCGCAGCGCGATTTCGCCGAGGACGTCGTGCTGCTGAAGGCGGTCGGCATCAATCCGGTGGTGGTGCATGGCGGCGGGCCGCAGATCGGCGCGATGCTCAAGCGGCTGGGGGTCGAATCCTCGTTCGTGGGCGGGCTTCGCGTCACCGACGCCGCGACCGCGGAGGTCGCCGAGATGGTGCTGGCCGGCAAGATCAACAAGGAAATCGTCGGCTGGATCGCCGCGCTCGGCGGGCGCGCGGTGGGAATTTCGGGCAAGGACGCCAATCTCGTCATCGCCCGGAAGGTCACGCGCACCGAGCCGGACCGCAATTCGGGGATCGAGCGGCACGTCGATCTCGGCTTCGTCGGCGAGCCGGTCGCGGTGGATCCGACGATCCTGCGCGATCTGGCCGAGAAGAATTTCATTCCCGTGGTGGCGCCGGTCGCGTTGGGCGCGGACGGCGAAACCTACAACATCAATGCCGATACGATGGCCGGCGCGATCGCGGGCGCGCTCGGCGCCAAGAGGTTTTTCCTGCTGACCGACGTCGCGGGCGTGCTCGACAAAGCGGGCGACCTGCTCACCGACCTCGACGGCGATGCGATCCGGGCGCTCAAGGCCGACGGAACGATTTCGGGCGGCATGATTCCCAAGGTCGAAACCTGCATCGCAGCTGTCGAGACCGGCGTCGAAGCGGCGGTGATTCTCGACGGGCGCGTCCCGCACGGCATGTTGCTCGAGATCTTCACGCGGCGCGGCGCGGGTACGCTGGTCCGCGCCTAGGCTTTGCTGTACCGACGCGCTGATTCACCCGACCGGAGGCCGATTTGATCCTTGTCCTGATACAGATCGCCGAAGTGCTGCTCGACGTGATTTGGTGGATCATCCTCGTCCAGGCGGTGATGTCGTGGCTGATCTCGTTCAACGTCATCAACACCTATAATGATACGGTGCGCGCGATTTGGACGGCACTTAACCGGATCACCAACCCGATATACCGCCCGATCCGGCGCATCCTGCCTGATTTCGGCGGGCTCGATCTGTCGCCGCTGGTCGTCCTGTTGCTGATCCGCATCATCCGCACCATCCTGTTCCCTTATATCGAGCAATTGGTGCTCGGCGGCCCGGTGATGTGAGCGCGGAATGACGGCGCGGATCATCGACGGCAAGGCATTTGCCGCGGCGCTGCGGGCGCGGATCGCCGGACAGGTCGCGGCGTTCGGCGCGGCGACCGGGCGCGCGCCCGGGCTTGCGGTGGTGCTGGTCGGCGATGATCCGGCGTCGGCGGTCTATGTTCGCTCGAAGGGCCGCGCCGTCGCGGAGGCCGGGATGCACGGGGTCGAGCACCGCTTGCCCGACGATACGACGCAGGATGAACTGATCGCGCTGATCGACACGCTCAACGCCGATCCGGCGGTCGATGGCATTCTGGTGCAATTGCCGCTGCCGAACCAGATCGACGAGCGCGCCGTTACGATGCGCATCGACCCGGACAAGGACGTCGACGGATTCCACCCGGTCAATGCTGGGCGTCTCGCGACCGGGCTGGCGGGCTTCGTCCCCTGCACGCCGCTTGGCTGCGTGATGCTGCTGAAGGATCAGCTTGGCGATCTGGCCGGGCTCGACGCCGTGGTGATCGGGCGCTCGAACATCGTCGGCAAGCCGATGGCGCAGTTGTTGATTGGCGAAAGCTGCACCGTGACGGTGGCACATTCGAAGACGCGCGATCTCTCCAGCGTGGTGAAACGCGCCGATATCGTGGTCGCCGCGGTCGGCCGGCCGGAGATGATCAAAGGCGAATGGATCAAGCCCGGCGCGACGGTGATCGACGTCGGCATCAACCGCGTCCCCGGCGACGAACCCGGCAAGACGCGACTGGTCGGCGATGTCGATTTCGCCGGCGCGGCAAGCGTCGCAGGGGCGATCACCCCGGTACCCGGCGGCGTAGGCCCGATGACCATCGCGTGCCTGCTGCGCAACACGCTGCTCTCGGCACATCGGCGCGAAGACGTGCCGTATGAGGAGAATGCGGCTTGATGGTTCCGATCCTGTTGCTCGCCGCCGCGCCACAGATGAGCGTAATCGATGCCGAGCGCGCCTTTGCCGCCGATGCGCAGACGATCGGCCAGTGGAGCGCGTTCCGCAAATGGTCGGTGGATGACGCGACGATGTTCGTGCCCCAACCCATCAACGCGCATGAATTTCTGAGGGACCGCAAGGATCCGGCCAAGGCGATCGATTGGTGGCCGACCGCGGCATGGGTATCGTGCGACGGTACGCTGGCGGTGGATACCGGGGGGTGGAAAGGGCCTGATGGGTCGGTCGGGTATTTCACGACCGTTTGGAAAAAGCAGGCAAGCGGCGGGTGGAAGTGGATCGTCGATAGCGGCGACTCGCTTAAAAGAGCGCGCCGGCAATCGAAACATGTCCAGGTCCACGTCGCTTCCTGCTCAGGCAGGGCACACTATGAGGGTTTGTACATCGGGAATATGAGTGGCGGCGCGGCTAGCGATGGCAGTTTGAACTGGCACTGGACTGCCAAGGAAGACGGGTCGCGGATCGTGCAAGCCGGGATGTGGAACGGGCGCCGTTTCGAACAGATGATCGACGACCGCATCGCCGCCGAACCCAAATGATCGAACTCTACATCTCCTCGCTTATCACTTTCTTCGTGGTGATCGATCCGCCGGGGTGCGCGCCGATTTATGCGGGGCTGTCGGCGGGGGCGACGCCGGCGCATCGCCGCGTCATGGCGGTTCGCGCGGTTCTCGTTGCGACGATCATCCTGTTCGTGTTCGCCGCGGTCGGCGAGGCGATACTGGACGCGCTGGGCATCAGTCTGGCCAGCTTCCGCATCGCCGGCGGCATCATGCTGTTCCTGATCGCGCTGGAAATGGTGTTCGAAAAGCGCACCGAGCGTCGGGAAGATCGCGCGGCAAAGATCGCCGCGACGCCCGAGGTCGAGGACGTATCGATCTTTCCGATGGCGATGCCGATGATCGCCGGACCGGGGTCGATCGCCTCGGTCATGCTGATGATGAGCCGGAACCACGGCGTCGAGCGGGTCGCGGTGGTGCTGGCGGCGCTAATGACGATCCTTGCGCTGACGCTCGTCGCGTTGCTCGCTGCGGGACCACTCATGCGCGTGCTCGGCGCCAAGATCGAGGCGGTGATCACGCGGATCCTCGGCGTATTGCTCGCTGCGCTTGCGGTTCAGTTCGTGATCGACGGGATAAAGATCAGCCTGACGTGATCCGCCGCGCCGCAACGTCCGGTGCGATGCGCCAGAGGCGGAACGGCGATTTGCGCGGCAGCGGGAGCGGATCGAGCCACGCGAAGCTTTCGCCGTGCGCAAGGCGATCGTAGAATCCGCCAGGGTTGCGCGCGCGGTATACAGTCGATTCGGACATGTTGGGACAGACCAGCAGCAGGGTCGCGCCATGTTTCGCAGCGATCTGGCGGAACTGCTCGGGGCTACCCGAAAAGGCGTGCTGCACATCGAGGATCGCGTCGCCGTTGCGATGATAGGGACCAGCGACCGCGTCGTGGTGCGTCACGGTGACGAGGCGCGGCCCGAGATCGACAAAGGTGAATATCGTCTGTGCCGGGTAACGATCGAGCGGCTCGAGTGCGGGGATCGTCGGACACAGGCCGCTCGCGGTGTTGACGCGCCTGATTCGGGCGTCCGGCCGGTCGATCGGCAGATATTTGATCGCCAAGCCGGCGAACAGGCCGGAGACCGCCAGGAAAGCGACGACCGTACCGAGCACGCGGATCAGTATCGACCGGCTGTTCAGGCACCACGGCAGCACGATCCAGGCGAGCGCGGTCGCACCAGGCACCGCAAGCAACTGAGCGGCGGGGCCGGCGCGAACCTGCCACAGCAGCATCGCTGCGGCGAAGGCGGTGAAGAGCAGAACCGCGCACCAGCCGATCAGCGACGGCGCTCGGCGCGCACGCCAGGTCGCGATCGCCGCACCGATCACGCCGATCACCGGCAAGGCGGCGATCGGGAAGGCGGTGCGGAAGGGGTGGCGATAGATCGGCTTGGCCTCGCGGACATTGTCGAGCCAGGTGTGAGCGAGTTCGGGCGAGACCTGCTCGGGCCGACCGAGGCATTGCGGAAAGACAAGCGCGAAGCCAACGCCGATGGCGACCCCTGCGACCACTGCAAGGCCGAGCCGTACTGCGCGTTGCTCGGGGCTCAGCCGCGCGAACACGAACAGCAGTAGCCCCGCCGCGATCATCACGCTCAGCCACACCGGAGTCAGCGCGTCGCAGCGCAACACGCGGTTGGCGTAAGACGCGAAGGCGACGTAACCGAGGCTGCTCCCCGCCGCGAGCGTAAGCGCATAAACCGTCAAGCGCGGCGCTTCGGCGCGATCCCATACCCAGCGCAGGGCGATAATCGCGCCGGCCATCGCCGCATAAGGCAGCATCTCCAGCCCGATCGACAGCGACACTGCGGTCGAAAGTCCGACCAGCGCGCCGCCACGCGCGCCCCTTGGATCGCACAGTCCGGCGACCGTCACGCTGAGCATCGCGAGCTGCCAGCCGTGGTGATCGATGCGGTCGGGCATGAACATCAGGATGGTCGAGGCGCAGCCGAGCAGGACGGCGATCGCCAGCGGCCAGGCGAGCACGCCGACCAGTCGTCGTACCGTCGCCGCCAGGCCCAGCATCGCAATGCCAAGGGGGAGGAGCGGCGCGACGCCGCACGCGATGCGTTCCGCCTCGGGTGTGCCGACGAACGGCTTGAGCAGCAAGATCAGCCCCGCGATCGGCAGATCGACCACGCGGCTCCAATGGATGTCGAAACCTAAGGGCGGATTGATCCGGTAGTTGCGCAGGTCATACCAACCCTGCCCGTCGAGCAACGCGCGAACCTGCATCAGGCGCATATTGTCGTCGGTATCGCCGAGCGACAGCCACTGGATCGCGTTCCAGCGGACGATCACGAAATAGGCGGTGATCAACAGCCATGCGACCAGCGTGAGCTTGATCCAGTGGCGATCGATATCGGCGGCGAGTGAGATCGGCTCCGGGGCCGCTTTTGGGGTGTCGTTCAAGAAATCGCATCCCACCAGACCGGAACAATCCGGTTTCACTCCCGTGGCAACTGCTCTACTGGCACCCGCGCAAAGGGCAAGGCACGTGACGGCGATCGTTCGACGGTTCGAGAAGTGGCAGGAAAGCGGCATGGTCACCCAGCTGATCCGCTTCGGTGTGGTCGGGGTGGGCGTGACGCTATTCTATTCGGCGGTCTATTGGCCGATCGCGACCTTCGGCAACCGCGCTTTCTATCTTGGAGAGGGAGCCGAATGGCCGGTGATCGGCGGCGTGATCGCCTTCGTCGCGGCGACGCTGGTCGGTCGGATCGCGCACGGACGGATCAGCTTTGCCGGCCACGGCACGCGCTCGCGGCGGACGGCGCACCGCTTCGTGATCGTGCAGGCAATGGGATTCGTCTTGAACCAGTCCTTCATCTGGCTGCTGACCGGTCCACTGGTGCACGGTCAGACCTGGTGGCCACTGGTGCCGACCGTGCTCGTCACGCCGCTCGTCACATTCTGGTTGCAGCGCAACTGGGTTTTCGCCTGATCATGGACCGCACCGATGGATAGAATCGTCTACGATCGCATGGCGGCGCACGATTCGACGCACTGGTGGTATCGCGCGCGGCGCGACATTCTGGCGGATTACCTAGCGCGGTACGGCGATCTGCCCAGCGACGCGCGGATCCTCGAGATCGGTTGCGGCACGGGGCATAATCTGCCGATGCTCGCACGGTTCGGCACGGTCGAAGCGATCGAGATCGACCCGGCCGCGCGCGACGTTGCCAGCCAGCGGCTGGGCAAGCCCGTTTCCGCCGCTCCCCTGCCCGCGCTGCCGGGGATCGAGCGCGGCGCATATGATCTCATCGCAGTGCTCGACGTGGTCGAGCATATCGACGACGACGTGGCTGCGCTCGAGGCGATGGGCGATTGCCTCAAGCCCGGGGGCAAGATCCTGATCGCGGTGCCGGCGCACCAGTGGATGTGGAGCGCGCACGACGTGGTCAACCACCACCACCGGCGCTATTCCAAGGCAACGCTCGGCGCGGCGATCGCCAAGGCCGGTCTTTCGCACAACGGGCTGCGCTGGTTCAACTCGCTGCTGTTTCCGCTCGCGGCCGCATCGCGGATCGTGGGTCGGATCACCGGCAAGGACGATAGCGACGATTCGCCTCCGCCCGCTCCCGTCAACGCATTGTTCGAAGCTATTTTTCGGCTGGAACGCCACCTGGTCGGGCGCGTGCCGCTGCCTCCGGGGGTTTCGATCGTGACGCTGGCGTCGAAGCCGGCGGCATCGAAGCGGGCGGCGTCGAAGCCGGCGGGTTGACGGCGGCGAGCGGGTCGGCCGGTTCGGCGCGGAACCCGAGCGTCGCGGTGCCCTGCACCGCCCCGGCGATGTCGGCCACGAGATAGAGCGGGCGGCGCTTCGATTCGATATACAGCCGCCCGAGATATTCGCCGATCATCCCGAGCACGAACATCTGCACCGCGCCGAGCAGCACGACGACCAGCATGGTCGAGGTCCAGCCCTGCACCGCGCTGCCGGTGAAGAACCCGATCGCGATATAAACGAACAGCAGCAGCGACAGCCCGGTCAGCGCCAGCCCGGCATGGCTGGCGAAGCGCAAGGGGGCGGTCGAGAAACCGGTCACGGCGTCGAAGGCCAGCCGCAGCATCTTCGAAAGGGGATAATTGGTTTCGCCGGCATGGCGTTCGGCGCGGTCGTACGGGAACGGCATCTGGCGAAACCCCACCCAGGCGACCATTCCGCGAATGAAGCGCGCCTGTTCGGGCAACGACAGGAACGCGTCGAGCGCCCGCCTGGACATCAGCCGGAAATCGCCGGTGTCGAGCGGGATCGGCGTGTCGGTCAGGCGGTCGAGCAAGCGGTAGAACACCGCTGCGGTGAGTTTTTTAAATACCGTTTCGCCGTCGCGCCTGCGACGCACGGCATAGACCACGTCGGCCGCCTGCGACGCCATCGTCGCGCGCATGTCGCCGAGCAGTTCGGGCGGGTCCTGCAGGTCCGCGTCGATGATCAGGATCTGCGCGCCGGCGCATAGATCGAGCCCGGCGGTGAGCGCCAGCTGATGCCCGTGGTTGCGCGACAGGTTGATCGCGATCAATCGCGGATCGGCGACCGCGAGGCGTTGCATCACCGCCCAGCTATCGTCCTTCGAGCCGTCGTTGATCAGCAGGAGCTCGTAATCCTCGCCGACCGCCGCGCGCGCCGCCGCCGATACGCGTGCGTGCAGCAGTTCCAGGCACGCGGCCTCGTTATAGCACGGGATGACGACCGAAAGCGCGGGACGGTGCATGGCGGGGCCGCTCCTAGCGCGCGGCGCGCGCGCCGTCACGCGCCATCACGAATCGCCACGAGCGGGCAATTCCGCTGCGGCGGTAACCAGGTCTCGACATCCGCCGCGATGAAAAAGCGTGCGAATTCAATGAGCGCGCACCGCGAATCTTCACACTCTTCACACGCTGGCACGTTTTCGCCGGCGCGTGCGTGGCGCGTTGGTGGCGCGTGACCGCCGCATGGCGGGTGCGGGGGGAGAAGGCGGGCGCGATCATCTCCCGACCTTGGCACGGAACGGACGTGTAGGACAGCATGGCTAGCTCCGTTCGACCCGGTTGACTGCATCGGCGGCGCGCAAGCCGCTGAGCAGGCGCATCAACTGGTGCACGTCGCGTACCTCGACGTCGATCGTGTTGAGGTGAAGCCCGGCATCGCGGCTGTCGAGCCGGAGGTTGATGATATTGGCCTTGTGCTGGCCGATGATCGTCGCGATCACGCCGAGCGAACCGGGCTCGTTCCTGACCTCGACCGAGATGCGCGCGACCGCGCCTTCGGTCTTGTCGCCCCATTGCACATCGACCCAGTCGGTCTCCGCGTCGCTGCGGTCGGCGAGATCGGCGAGCACCGCGCAGTCGATCGCGTGCACCTCGATCGAGGCGTCGGGGCGACGCAGTCCGACGATCCGGTCGCCCGGCACCGGGTGGCAACATTCGGCGAGTTCATAGGCGACCCCCGGCGTGAGCCCCTTGATCGACAGCGCGCCCGATGGCGCCTGCGGTGCCCGCTCGGCCTCGTCGCCGGCCGAGCCGGGCATCAGCGCCTCCATGACCTCCGCATCGGCGACGCGGCGCCGCGCGATCGCTTCGATAAGCGCCGCCTCGTCGGCGATCTTGAGCCGTTTGAGCGCGGCGGGGAGAGCGTCCCCGGCAAGCGGTGCGGGCAGCCGGCGGACGATATCGTCATACAGCTTGCGCCCAAGCTTCTGCGCCTCGTCGCGATCCTTGTGGCGCAGATGGCGGCGGATCGACGCGCGCGCCTTGCCGGTGATGGCGAAATTGAGCCAGCCGGGCTGCGGCTCCTGCGCCTTGGACTTGAGGATCTGCACCTGATCGCCATTTTCGATCACCGTGCGCAGCGGCACGACCCGCCCGTTGATCTTGGCGCCCACCGTCTGGTCGCCGAGATCGGTATGGACGGCATAGGCGAAATCGATCGGCGTCGCGCCCTTGGGCAACTGATGCAGTTCGCCCTTCGGCGTGAAGGCGAAGATGCGGTCCTGGTACATCGCCATGCGCGTATGCTCGAGCAGTTCCTCGGGGCTTTCGGCATGGTCGAGGATCTCGATCAGGTCGCGGATCCACGCCACCTGCGTCTCGGGGCGAACCTTGTCCTGCTTGTAGGCCCAGTGCGCGGCGAGGCCGAGCTCGGCCTCCTCGTGCATTTCCTGCGTGCGGATCTGGATTTCGACGCGGGTATTGTCGGCGTGAATCACCGAGGTGTGCAGCGAGCGGTAGCCGTTGCGCTTCGGCGTCGAGATATAATCCTTGAACCGTCCCGGCACCATCGGCCAGCGGCGGTGGATGACGCCAAGTGCGCGGTAGCAATCCTCCTCGCTCGGCACGATCGCGCGGAACGCCATGATGTCGCTCAATTGCTCGAAGCTGATGTGCCGCTCGGCCATCTTGCGCCAGATCGAATAGGGATGCTTTTCGCGTCCCGATATGTCGGTCTCGACCCCGGCGCGCGACAATAACAGCTTCAGCCCCGAGCCGATCTTGGCGATACGATCGCCGCCGCCGCCGTCCTTCAACTGCGCGAGCCGCTTGCTGACCGACGCATATGCCTCGGGCTCGAGCTGTTCGAAGGCGAGCGTCTGCATCTCCTTCATGAATTCGTACATCCCGATCCGCTCAGCGAGCGGCGCGTAGATATCCATCGTCTCCTTGGCGATCCGGCGGCGCTTCTCCGGGTTCGCGATGTGGTGCAGCGTGCGCATGTTGTGCAGCCGGTCGGCCAGCTTGACGAGCAACACGCGGATGTCATCGGACATGGCGAGCAGGAGCTTGCGCAAATTTTCCGCCGCGCGCTCGTTTTCGGTCTGCGCCTCGATCTTGGAGAGTTTGGTCACCCCATCGACCAGCCGCGCGACCGCCGGGCCGAAGATCCTTTCGATCTGCTCGGGCGTCGCCACGGTATCCTCCACCGTGTCGTGGAGAATGGCGGTCGCGATCGTCTCGTCGTCGAGGTGAAGATCGGTGAGGATGCCCGCGACCTCGATCGGGTGGCTGAAATACGGGTCGCCCGATGCCCGCTTCTGGCTGCCATGCGCCTGGAGCGAGAACACATAGGCACGGTTGAGCAGCGCCTCGTCGGCGTCAGGATCGTAGCTCAGCACCCGATCGACGAGTTCGTATTGGCGTAGCATGCGCGGGCAAGATGGCGTCGCCTTGTATTGCTTTGCAACATATTTGGACGCGCGGGCAAAAAAAGCCCCTCCGGCGCCGGGCGCTGGAGGGGCGATAGTGCCTCACTGGGGAGCGAGGATCGGGTCGGGTTATCGCGCGCGCGCGTTGCACTTGTCGAGATCGGCGGGGGCGAGCGCAGCGCCGTCGGCGGTGAAGCTGTTGAGCTTGCCCACTTCCTTGACGACCAGTTCGCACATGATCTTGGCGCGCTCGGGCGAGGCGGGGGCGACAAAGGCGCCGTCGCGCAGGGAGAACGGCGTCGAGCGCGCGATGAAGCTGGTCCGCGTCGGCTGCGCGCTCGGCACCGCGACATAGCCGCCGGGTTGGGCGGCGACGGCGAGCGGCGCGAGCAGCGTCAGGGAGGCTGCGGCGGCGGCGGCGAGCGTGGCGAAACGGGACATGAGAACCTCCTGGTAATATAAGTTGCGAATCACTACCTAGCGTAGTAAGTTTCTAGTTGCAACCGAAAACTCATATTTCGTTCCCACGACGGCCAGAATTGCGATAGGCTTGCGGAACTAGGCAGAGGATGATGGACGAAAAACTCCGCGAACCCTTGCGTGAACTGGTCCAATGCAGCCTGCCGGCTGCGCTTGAGGCAATGGGTGAACGCTGGTCGTTCATGATCCTGCGCGCCGCGTTCAATGGCCTGCGCCACTTCGAGGAATTCCAGACCGAACTGGGGATCGCGCGCAACATCCTCGCCAACCGGCTTGCACGGCTGGTCGATCACGGCATCCTGACGCGCGAGGCGATGCCCGAGGACCGCCGAAAGATCGAATACCGGCTGACCGACAAGGGCGCCGCGTTGCTGCCGACGATGCTCGCGCTCAGGCAATGGGGCGAACGTTGGGAAACCGGCATGCCCGCATCGCCGGTTCTGGTCGATGCGCGCGACCGGCGGCCGATCGCGCCGATCGCGGTCCATGCCTGGGACGGTCGCGTGCTGGCCAAGCAGGACCTGCTCTGGGCGCTGCCCGAAGACGTGGCGCGCGATACCGTGCGCGCCGCCGAATAGCCCGGTCGCCGTCGCCGGACGGTTAAAAGAGCAGCCGCGCTCCGACGATCGCCAGCACCACCGCCAGGATCGGGCTAAGCACCCGGTCGGACACGCGAGTCGCGATCAGGCTTCCGACGATGATGCCGGGGATCGACCCGATCAGCAGCGAGCCGAGCAGCGAGAAGTCCACCGCGCCCAGATACCAATGCCCGATGCCGCCGAGCAGCGTCAGCGGCACGGCGTGCGCGATGTCCGATCCGACCAGGCGGTTGACCGGCAATTTGGGGTAGAGGATGATCAGCGCGGTCATGCCGAGCGCGCCGGCGCCGACCGATGTCAGCGATACCAGCACGCCCAGGATCGCGCCCAGCAATACCGTCAGCGCGGTCAGCCGCCCCTCGCTCACCGCGCCGAAACGCGGCTTCAGCCGGCCGACGATGCGCGCGCGGAAGAGCGTCGCGACCGCCGACAGGACAAGCGTGATCCCCAGGATCGTCGTGATCGCCCGCGCGGTATGTTCGGAGCGCTCGCCCGAATAGCCGATGACGAGCAGCGTCACGATCGTCGCCGGCACGCTGCCCAGCGCGAGCCGCGCCACCACCTTCCAGTCGACCGTGCCGCGCCAGCCGTGCACGGTCGTTCCGACGGTCTTGGTCGCCGAGGCGTAGAGCAGGTCGGTGCCGACCGCGGTCGAGGGATGGAAGCCGAAGGCGAGGACCAGCAACGGCGTCATCAGCGATCCGCCGCCGACGCCTGTGAGGCCGACGACGAGCCCGACGAGCACGCCGGCGATCGAATAAAGCGGGTTGATGTGCATGTAGCCCGGCGTCAGCCGGCCCTGGCGGACGCGTTGACGCCCATCGATTGCAGATAACGCTTCACGTTGCGAGCCGCCTGGCGGAGGCGCTGTTCGTTTTCGACCATCGCGATCCGCACGAATCCCTCCCCGTTTTCGCCATACCCCACCCCTGGAGCAACGGCGACATGGGCGCATGTCAGCAATTGTTTGCTGAACTCAAGACTTCCTAGGTGCGCGAGCGCGGGCGGCAGCGGCGCCCAGGCGAACATCGACGCGCGCGGGGAGGGGATGTCCCACCCGGCACGACCGAAACTCTCGACCAGCACGTCGCGGCGCTTGTGATAGAGCTGCCGGTTGGTTTCGACGATGTCCTGCGGGCCGTTCAGCGCGGCGCAGGCGGCGGCCTGGATCGGGGTGAAGGCGCCGTAATCGAGATAGGATTTCACCCGGGCCATCGCCGCGACGAGCTTGCGGTTGCCGACCGCGAAGCCCATCCGCCATCCGGCCATCGAATAGGTCTTACTGAGCGAGGTGAACTCGATCGCGATGTCCTTGGCGCCCTCGACCTGCAGGATCGAGACGGTCGGTTTGCCGTCGTAATAGAGTTCCGAATAAGCGAGGTCGGAGACGATCCACACCTCGTTCTCGCGCGCCCAGGCGACGAGCCGTTCGTAGAAAGCGAGATCGACGGTCTCGGCGGTCGGGTTGGAGGGATAGTTGACGACGAGGATCGACGGGCGGGGGACGGTGAACGCCACGGCGCGCTCCAGGCTCTCGAAATACCCTTCGTCCGGGGTGGTCGGCACCGCGCGGATCGTGGCTCCTGCAATGATGAAGCCGAAGGTGTGGATCGGGTAGCTCGGGTTGGGCGCCAGCACGACATCGCCCGGCGCGGTGATCGCGGTGGCGAGGCTCGCGAGCCCCTCTTTCGACCCCATCGTCACGACGACCTCGGTATCGGGATCGACCTCGACCCCGAAACGGCGGCCGTAATAATTGGCCTGCGCCCGGCGGAGGCCCGGAATGCCCTTCGACTGCGAATAACCGTGCGCGTCGGGCTTGCGCGCCACCTCGATCAGTTTCTCGATGACATGCGGCGGCGGCGGCAGATCGGGATTGCCCATGCCGAGGTCGATGATGTCCTCGCCGCGCGCCCGCGCCGCCGCCCGCATGCCGTTCACCTCGGCGATGACGTAAGGCGGCAGGCGCTTGATTCGGTAGAAATCGTCGGACATGCGGCCTCACGGTTTAATCCGTCTCCTACCGTACCCGTCATCCCAGCGAAAGCAGGGGTCTCGCGATTGCGGCACGGTTCGGCCCGGGCGGAGCGATGGCGGCTTTCGCACGCATGGCGATTGGAGCTAAGGTGCCGCCATGCCCGATCAGCCAAGCCAGCCGAGCCTCGCCGACATGCAGCATTGGACGTGGGTGGTTGGCCGCGCGCAGCAGATGATGATGGAACATGGTCTGGGGGATACGCCGGCGCTGCCACCCGGGATCCCGGTGATTCCCGGCTTCAACGATCCCGCGACGCTTGAGCGCGCGCGTGATTTCTGGAGCGACAGCATCAAACTGTGGGAGCGGATGCTCGATCCCGCCAGGGCGGCGGACGGCGAGGAAACGCCCGAGCGAGCACGCGACAAGCGCTTCAAGGATCCGGCGTGGCGCGAAAATCCGATGTTCGACTGGATCCGGCAGAGTTACTTCCTGATCTCCGACTATCTGCTCGGCGGCGTCGATGCGCTCGACGGGGTCGATCCCAAGCAGAAGGAGCAATTGCGCTTCGCGATGCGTGGCTTCGTCGATGCGATGAGCCCCTCCAACTTTCCGGCGACCAATCCGCAGGTCCTCGAACGGACGATCGAGAGCGGTGGAGAGAATCTGCTCAAGGGCCTGCAGAACATGCTCGCCGACATGCAAAAGGGCCAGCTGACCCACACCGACGCGGCGGCGTTCGAGATCGGCCGCAACCTGGCGACGACGCCGGGCAAGGTAATCCACCGCACGCCCATGTACGAATTGATCCAATATGCTCCGACGACCGAGCAGGTGCTCGCGGTTCCGCTGGTGATCTTTCCACCCTGGATCAATCGCTTCTACATCCTCGACCTGACCGCCGAGAAGAGCTTCATCCGCTGGTGCGTCGCGCAGGGCATCACGGTGTTCATGGTGTCGTGGAAATCGGCCGACGCGTCGATGGCGGACGTGGTGTGGGACGATTATATCGCCGCGCAGATCGATGCGATCGATACGGTGCGCGACACCCTCGACGTGCCCGCGGTCCACGCGATCGGCTATTGCGTCGCCGGGACGACGCTTGCCGCGACGCTCGCGGTACTGGCCGCGCGCGACCAGGCCGGCAAGGTGGCGAGCGCGACCTTCTTCACCGCCCAGGTCGATTTCGAAACGGCCGGTGAATTGCTCCACTTCGTCGATGACGATCAGCTCGCGTTGCTCGCATCGCTCACCCCCGACGGCTATCTCGACGGGCGCTACATGGCGGCGACCTTCAACCTGCTTCGTGGGCGCGACCTGATCTGGAACTATGTCACCAACAATTACCTGCTCGGGCAGGATTACACGCCGTTCGACCTGCTGCACTGGAACGGGGACACCACCAACCTTCCCGCCAAATGGCATCTGAGCTATTTGACCGACCTCTACCGCGACAATCTTCTCGCCAAGCCGGGCGCGCTGGCCGCGGGCGGCACACCGATCGATCTGACCAAGGTGACGACCCCGGCTTATGTCCAGGCCGGACGCGACGACCATATCGCGCCGGCGGAGAGCGTGTGGAAGATCACCGGGCATTTCGCCGGGCCGATCAAGTTCGTCCTCGCCGGATCGGGGCATATCGCCGGCGTGGTCAATCCGCCCGAGCAGCACAAATACCAGTATTGGCTCAACCAGGAGCCAGTTAAGACGCTCACCGATTTCGTCGCCGGGGCGACCGAGATCAAGGGCAGCTGGTGGCCCGACTGGCTCGCCTGGCTCCACGACCGCGACGCCAAACCGGTGGACGCCAAAGGCGCGCGCCGTCCAGGCGACGGCAAGCGCGCGGCGATCGAGGACGCGCCGGGCAGCTATGTGAAAACGCGATAGATCGCTGAAACCTGGCGTCGTTTTCGGACCGCGTGACGTTTATGTTGCGGCGCAACATTTGTCTTGCAATCCACGATGCCCGCGTTATATTGCACTGCAGCAATAATCGGCAGGAGGCCGTCATGGCTTACAATCGTTCGAAGACCGCAAGGCGGGCATCGCCTGCCAAGCCGGTGGCGAAATCGGTCGTTGCGGCGCCAGTCGCAGCGCCGATCACCGAGCCAGTCGCCGCGAAGCCTGTCGTTCCCGTGGCGCCCGTCGCCGCCAAGATCGCTCAGCCGGCCGCCGCCGCGCCTGCACCGACCAAGCCTGTTGCCGAGAAAATCGTCGAAACCACAGCGGCGCTCGCGCCCGCCATCAAGAAGGAAGTGACCACCATGGAAACCACCATCAACAGCGCCGCCGACAAGACCCAAGCCATGTTCACCGACGCGCAGGATCGCGCCAAAACGACCTGGGAAAAGAGCCAGAAATTCGCCGCCGAGATGACCGATTTCAGCAAGGGCAACGTCGAGGCGCTGGTCGAATCCGGCAAGATCGCCGCCAAGGGCGTCGAGTCGATGGGCCAGAGCGCAGCCGAATATGGCCGCAAGCAGTTCGAGGCGGCCACCGCCGCGATGAAGAGCATGTCGGGCATCAAGTCGCCGACCGACTTCTTCCAGCTGCACAGCGAGTATGTCCGCACGTCGTTCGATTCGATCGTCGCCGAGACGTCGAAGAACACCGAGGCGATGCTGAAGCTCGCCGGCGAGATCGCTCAGCCGATCCAGAACCGCGTCGCGGTCGCCGTCGAGAAGGTCAAGGTCGCCGCATAATTTCGCGACTGATCTGTACGTTTACAGGAAGGGCGGTCCCGCGGGGCCGCCCTTTTTGCGTCCGTGCGGCGCCGAGGGGTTGCCCTTGGGCCGCGCCTTGCCATATTTTCGAAACTTCATGACCGACAGCACGACAATCACGGCGATGGCCGAGCGGCGCGGCGGCGATCCGGACGGCGACGATGTCGGCACCGGCCTCGCCACGCGTACCCGCGCCAAGACGAAGCAGCCAACGCCGTATCGCGTATTGCTGCTCAACGACGATTATACGCCGATGGAGTTCGTCGTGCTCGTGCTGCAGCGCTTCTTCCGCATGGATATGGAGGCCGCCACTCGCGTGATGCTTCATGTCCACCAGAAGGGCGTCGGCGTGTGCGGGGTGTTCAGTTACGAGGTCGCCGAAACCAAGGTCAGCCAGGTGCTCGATTTCGCGCGCCAGAATCAGCACCCGCTGCAATGCACGCTGGAAAAGGCATAGTGCGTCAGCGGGCCTCGGGCAGCCAGCCCAGGTCCAGCCGGGCGTAGCGGTCGACGAAGTTCGCCGCCTGCGCCAGCGCGCGTTCGTCGAGGAAGGTCACGCGGCCATTTTCCCGGGTGATCATCCTTTCGTCTTCCAACTGGCGCAGCATGCGATTGACATGCACCGCGGTCAGCCCGGTCGCATCGCCGACCTCCTCCTGCGTCAGGCCGAGCAGGAAGCTCGCGCCGATATCCTTGTCGAGCACGCGCATGCGGTTGCGCATCTCGACCAGGATCGCGGCGACGCGCGCCTTGGCCGAGGTGCGCCCCAGCGCGGCGAGCCGGTCGGTCAAGGCGACGCGCTCGATCTGGTTATAGACCAGCACCAGCCCCGCGAGACGGGGATGATCGGTGATGACCTTGCTGAACGCATGACGCTCGAACGGGCAGACGCTGCAGTCGCTGAGCGCGGTGATCGTCTCGGGCGTCTCGCGATAGACCAAGCTCGATACCGCGAGCATGTCGCCGGGGAAATGGAAGCGCAGGATCTGCCGGCTGCCGTCGTCGAGCAGCACCGAACTCATCATCATGCCCTTCTTCAGGATGAAAAGTTCGTTCGCCTTATCGTTCTCGCGTTGTAGCGCGGCGCCGCGTCGGAGGCTGCGCTCACGCTCCTCCAGCCGCTCGAGCGCGCTGTGCTCGGCCGGGGTCAACTCGACCATGTCGCCCAAACGCTCGGCGAAGCAACTGCCAGACACTATCGGTAATACCCCCCAACGCGTGGCGGCTATCAAGCAGGCCGGGGAAATCGGCGCATTAAAGTCGATCAAGCATTGTTACGCTTCCGTAAGCGCGAAGCGGCGGCCTTGCGCGCGTCTCGCCAGCGGCTAGACACGCGCGATGGACCGTATTCTCATCCGTGGCGGTAACCGCCTGTCGGGCAAACTGCCCATTTCCGGCGCGAAGAATTCGGCGCTCACGCTGATGCCGTGCGCGCTGCTGACCGAGGAGCCCGTGACGCTGCGCAACCTGCCGCGCCTCGCCGACGTGGACAGCTTCGGGCATCTGCTCAACCAACTCGGCGCCTCGACCGAGATCGAGGGCGCGCGGCCGACCGATTTCGGCCGCGTGATGACGATCCGCGCCGGGCGCCTGACCTCGACCGAGGCGCCGTACGACATCGTGCGCAAGATGCGCGCCTCGA
>JBDSKT010000099.1:0-2943 GCA_039916765.1 Sphingomonas sp. | reverse complement strand
TAGGACTTGATGATCTGGGCGAGGTTCACGACACACCTCCGACACGGGTCAGCATGAGGAACCCGCTCACCAGGAACACCCAGAACAGCGACAGCGGCAGGAAGATCTTCCAGCCCAGCCGCATCAGCTGGTCGTAACGGTAGCGCGGGACGGTCGCCTTCACCCAGCTGAACACGAAGAAGAAGGCGAACATCTTGGCGAACAGCCAGATGATCCCCGGCACCGCGTACATCCACCCGACGTTGAGCGGCGGCAGATACCCGCCCCAGAACAGCACCGCGTTGAGCGCGCACATAAGGATGACGTTGGCATACTCGCCCAGCCAGTAGAGCGCGAAGGCCATCGACGAATATTCGGTCTGGTAACCCGCGACCAGCTCGCTCTCCGCTTCGGTCAGGTCGAACGGCGCGCGTTGCGTCTCGGCGAGCGAGGAGATGAAGAACACCACCGCCATCGGGAACAGCAGCGGATTGACGAAATTACCGTTGAGCCATCCGCCATAATAACCGCGCTGCGCTTCGACGATCGCGGTCAGGTTGAAGCTCCCCGCCCACATCACGACCGAGACCAGCACAAAGCCGATCGCGACCTCGTAGCTCACCATCTGCGCGGCCGCGCGGATCGCCGAATAGAACGGATATTTGGAGTTCGACGCCCAGCCGGCGATGACGATGCCGTATACCCCGAGGCTCGACGCGGCGAGGACGTAGAGCAGGCCCACATTGATGTCCGACAGCACCACGCCCGCCTGGAACGGCACCACCGCCCACACGATCAGCGCGACGGTGAAGGTGATGATCGGCGCGAGCAGGAACAGGCCCTTGTTCGCCGCCGAGGGGATGATCGTCTCCTGGAGGAACACCTTCAACCCGTCCGCGAACGACTGGAGCAGGCCGAACGGGCCTACCACGTTAGGCCCCCGCCGCAGCGCCATCGCCGCCCAGATCTTGCGATCGGCATAGATGATCATCGCGACGGCGAGCATCAGCGGGAGGGCGATGACGAGGATGCCGACGATGGTCGCGACGAACCACGCCCAGCCATACGCCATACCGTGTGTGACGAAGAACGCGGTCATTTCTCCGACTCTCGGTCGAGGTGTGGCTGATACAGATCGAGACGCCATAGAAACGCTGCGCCGAACAGCAGAATTAGCGCTGGGACCATCGGTTTGACGAACATGTAAACGACCGCTTCCGCTTTCGAAAAGAACGGCGTCGCGTCCATGCGGAGCGCGTCCATCTGCTGCCCCGCAACTACAACGATAATCACCTCGCTCAGATAAACGAGGATCGCAGCAACCAGCAGGAGCTGCGGTGCGTGCCGCATCGTCCAGATGAACGCCCGGTTCACTCCGCCGCCTCCGCAAACTCGACGCCGTGAATCAGTTCGGCCGAGCAGCGTTGCATCGTCGGCGAGGCGCGGCAGATCGCGTTGGTGAGGTAGAAGTCCTTGATCGGATAGCCGCTCAGCACGCCCTCGCCCTTGCCCTCGAGCGCGGGCGGATTCCATTCGAACGTCCTGAGGCCGAGCGTCGCGAGATCGGGCGTATCCACCGCCATCGCCGCGCGCAGTTCCTCGATCGTGTCGAACGGCAGCGTCGCACCGAGCTTCTCGCTAAGCGCGCGCAGGATCGTCCAATCCTCGCGCGCGTCGCCCGGCGGGAACACCGCGCGTTCGCCGCGCTGCACCCGGCCCTCGAGGTTGACGTACGTGCCAGATTTCTCGGCATAGCTCGCACCCGGCAGCACGACATCCGCCGCCGCCGCGCCCTTGTCGCCGTGATGGCCGATATAAACCTTGAAACTGTCGGCGAATTTGGTGAAATCCACCTCGTCCGCGCCCAGGAAGAACGCCAGTTTGGGTTTCGCGGCGACCAGGTCGGCGATTCCCCCCGGCTGCGCCCAGCCGAGCATCAGCCCGCCCATCCGGCTCGCCGCCATGTGCAGCACGTTGAACCCGTTCCACATGCTCCCGTCCGGCAGGGATCGCACGACGCGGTACGCGCTGGCGAGCTTCAGCGCGCCGGCATGCCCGCCCTTCAACGCCGCGCCGCCCACGATCACCATCGGCCGGTCGGCTTCCTTGAACGCGTCCATCGCCGGCTTGGGCAGCTTGCCGAGCAGCGACAGATCGTCGCCGAGCCACTCGACCTTGTAGGTCATGTCAACTTCCGGCCCGATCGCGAAAACCTTCGCGCCGCGTTTTACCGCCTTGCGGATGCGGGTGTTCACCAACGGCGCTTCCCAGCGCAAATTGGTGCCGACGAGCAGGATCGCGTCAGCCTTTTCGACGCCCGCGATGGTGGTGTTGAAGTTAACCGTCGCCAGCGACGACGTATCGTAATCCATCCCTGTTTGACGCCCCTCAAGAAGCGACGAACCCATTGATTTGATTAACGATTTTGCCGCAAAGAGCGTCTCGCAATCGACCAGATCACCGTGGACCGCGCAGACGCTGTGCGCGGCACCTTTGGCAACTTCCGCGACGGCAGCGAACGCCTCGTCCCAACTCGCCTCGACCAGCCGGCCGTCGCGGCGAACGTAGGGCTTGTCCAGCCTCCGCCGCACCAGCCCATCGACCGCGTGGCGCGTCTTGTCCGAGGCCCACTCCTCGTTGACGTCCTCGTTGATGACTGGGAGCGCGCGCAGCACCTGACGCCCACGGCTGTCGAGCCGGATATTGGTGCCGACCGCGTCCATCACATCGATGGCGAGCGTCTTCTTCAGCTCCCAGGGTCGCGCCTCGAACGCGTAAGGCTTGGAGGTCAGCGCGCCGACCGGGCACAGATCGACCACGTTGCCCGACAGCTCGCTCTTTACCGCGCTTTCCAGGTACGAGCTAATCTGCATGTCCTCGCCGCGATAGATCGCGCCGATTTCCTCGACGCCCGCCACCTCCTCGGCGAAACGGATGCAGCGCGTGCACTGGATGCAGCGCGTC
>JBDSKT010000098.1:0-14107 GCA_039916765.1 Sphingomonas sp. | reverse complement strand
TGCCTATCTCAACCCCGACAACCGCCTGCGCGGCTCGATTCTGGCCGATCCGGCGTTCACCCGCCGCAATACCAAGGACAACACCCCGTGCGTGCTCCACGTTACGATGGTGCCGGGCAGCACTGTCGGCATCGACGTTGCCGCCAAGGGTGGCGGCAGCGAGAACAAGTCCAAGTTCAAGATGATGGACCCCAGCGACAACATCGTCGACTGGGTGGTGGAGATGCTGCCGCAGATGGGCGCGGGGTGGTGTCCGCCCGGGATGCTGGGGATCGGCATCGGCGGCACGGCCGAACATTGCATGATGCTGGCCAAGCAGAGCCTGATGGAACCGATCGACATGGCCCAGCTGAAAGCGCGCGGCGCCAGGAGCGATATCGACAAGATGCGGGTCGAGATTTTCGACAAAGTCAACGCGCTGGGCATCGGCGCGCAGGGGCTGGGGGGGCTCTCGACCATCCTCGACGTCAAGATCCTCGATTGGCCGTGCCACGCCGCGGGAAAGCCCGTCGCGATGATCCCCAACTGCGCCGCGACGCGCCACGCGCATTTCGTGCTCGACGGGTCGGGGCCGAGCTTCCTCGAAGCGCCGAAGCTGGATGAGTGGCCCGATGTGAACTGGACGCCCGACAAAGCGGCGATCCGCGTCGATCTCGATACGCTGACGCCGGAGGTGGTGCAGGGGTGGAAGCAGGGTGACCGCTTGTTGCTTAACGGCAAAATGCTCACCGGCCGCGACGCCGCGCACAAGCGCATCGCCGACATGCTGGCGAAGGGCGAGGAATTGCCGGTCAGCTTCAGGGGCCGCGTGATCTATTATGTCGGGCCGGTCGATCCGGTCGGCGAGGAAGTCGTCGGACCCGCCGGGCCGACCACGGCGACGCGGATGGACAATTTCACGCGGATGATGCTCGACCAGGGCCTGCTCGCGATGGTCGGCAAGGCCGAGCGCGGGCCGGATGCGACCAAGGCGATCGCAGAAGGCAAATCGGCGTACCTGATGGCGGTCGGCGGCGCGGCGTATCTGGTGGCCCGCACGATCAAGGGCAGCAAGGTCGTCGGGTTCGAGGATCTCGGCATGGAGGCGATCTACGAATTCGAGGTGGTCGATTTTCCGGTGACGGTCGCGGTCGATAGCGAGGGCAACAACGTCCACCAGCTTGCGCCGCTGGTGTGGCGGGATAAGATCGCCCGAGAGAAGCTGCTCGAGGGGGCGTGAGGATGAACTTGCGGCGGTGGACGGCTAGGCGGATTGCGGTCGGGACGCCGGCGCTGGCGCGCGCCGACCGATCGTTCGCGTTGTTATTCGATTGCGGTTGCTAGATTGGTGGAGCGGCAAGGAGACGCGAAGCGGCGACCTCGGCTTTGTTGGAAGCACCGTGCACGCGCGCCGGCGTGGGGGAGATCGCGGTGACTGATAGGCGGGATAGCTTCGCGTGAAGGTCCTTCGCGGTATAGTCGTCATTCTCCTGTTCTGTCTGATCGTGTCGTGCCTCGCGATCACGATCGTTCCGCATTTTCTCGACCGGCTTTATTATCGCGGATCCGTGACGGCGCATTACGACGGGCAGCACTTCGCCAATCCGGACGGGGACGACGACACGATCCGTTCGCCGACCGGGGGCAGCCGGGGCAATTTCATCCTGCGCTATCTGACCGGCAGCGACGGGCGACCGCCTTGGCCGGACCATGTCGCGATCCACCCGGTGGCGCCGCCCGCGCGAGTCGCCGGCGAGGCGATGACGGTGACGTGGGTCGGCCATGCCAGCGTGCTGATCCAGACGCAGGGGCTGAATATCCTGACCGATCCGGTGTGGAGCGACACCGCCGGGCCGCTCGGCATCGGGCCACGGCGAGTCGCAGCGCCGGGGATCGCGTTCGACCAACTGCCCAAGATCGACCTCGTGCTCGTCAGCCACGACCATTACGACCATATGGATCTGGCGACGCTCAAGCGGCTGTGGCTGCGCGACAGGCCGCTGATCGTCACCAGCCTCGGCAATGACAGCGTGATCGGGCAGGTCGGCGTACCGGCGCGCGCGCTCGAATGGGGTGGGCACGTCGCGGTCAAACCCGGCGTCGAGGTGATCGTCACTCGCAACCACCATTGGGGCAGTCGCACCGGCACCGACCGCGACCGCGCGCTCTGGTCGAGCTTCGTGATCCGCCTGCCCGGGGGCAACGTGTTCTTCGCCGGCGATACCGGATTTGGCGACGGAAAATGGCCGGGCGAAGCGGCCGCTTACGGCCCGATCCGCTTCGCCATGATCCCCATCGGGGCATTTCGCTTCACGCCGGGGCAGATGGCGATCGGCAGCCATATCGGGCCGGTGGACGCGGTCGAGGTGTATCGGCGGCTCGGCGCGAGCCGCGCGATGGGCATCCATTGGGGGACGTTCCGGCTGTCTTACGAGGCGTACGATACGCCGCCCAGGCTGCTTGCAGCGGCGATGGCGTGCACCGCGCAGACGGGGTTCGGCACGGTGCCGCTAGGTCGCCCGTTTTCCGTCGCGCCCTATATCGCGCCGACGCGCTCGGCGCCGATGCCGCGCGAGGCGTTGCTCCGGTGTCTCGACACGCCGGCGGTGCGGGCCCTGCGCTGAAATGGGCGCGGCGCGGCAACTGATCGATAAATGGCGGATTGGGGATAGTCCCCCGGTCGCGCATGCGCCGACCGCCCGACACTATCGCACCTCGCTCGACCGCGCCGGCTTCGCGCTCGCGCTGGGCGCGGGTCTGGGCGGTGCGTTCGCGACCTTGCTCGTCGCGCTGGGCAGGCCGCCGACATGGCTTGCCCTTCCAGCCGGTTTCGCGGCCGGCGCCATCGTCGCGAGCATGGCGGCGGTCGCGCTCGGCGGGCCGTTATGGATCGTGGCGCACCGGAGCGGCCGGCGCGGCCCGTGGACGGCGATGGCGATCGGCGGCCCGTCGGGGTTCGCGCTGTTCCTTGCCGGGCAGACCCACGGTCTCGGCCTGCTCGGCGCGGCGTCGGTCGGCTCGCGCGCGGCGATGTACCGCTGGACGAGCGCGGCGGCGACCAGCGCGGTGCTGGCGGCGCTATCCGCCATGGTCGCGCTGGCGATGTGGCGGACGGCGTACCGGCGGGGCTGAGACCGGTCGCCGGCTCACATCGCCGGCGATCGTCCTACCGCGCGGTGGCGATTAGGGCGCGCCCGACGGGCAATCGCCGACGCGTTGGCCCTGCATCATCGCGTCGCCCACCATGTGAACACCGGCAGGGTCGCCGATCGTCATGCTGAGATGGGTGCCGATCAGGTTTGGCAAGAGCGCGCCCGTCACGCTCGCGCGCACCACATTGTGATCGGTCGGCTGGCCGCAGATCAGCGCGCCCTCGATCGATCCGGGTGGCGTGGCGAGCTTTTCCCACCGGCATGATGGCAGGCCACTGCCGGACATCATCGCTGGCGCGCCCTTCGCGGCCTCCGCGGCGGACAGGCAAATCTTGTCGTGGCGCGATGGCGGCGGGGTGAACGGCACGTCGCCGAACGCGTCGGCGGCACCGCCGGTATCCTCGGGACGCAGATTGATCGCCTTGAAGCTGTTCACGGAGAACGTCGTCTCCCACATGCCGGGCTGGAGCGGGGTGTTGCCAGTCACGCCAGACGTACCGCCCCCGCCACCGACGCTCCCGCTGCCCGTTCCGCTACCGGGCAGTGGCGGCAGGCCGGGCATGGTCGAATTGCCGTTCGTCGCCGTTTTGCCGGCACCCCCGTCATGCTTTGCGCAACCGGCAAGCACCACTGCCGCGGTGAGGCCGAGAAAAATTGGAATACGCATCGTCGCTCCTTTGTTCGATTTCGTCGTCAAGTGGCGCGAACCGGCGCCGCCGGCGCATCGACGGATCAATTCTCGCAGTCGCCCACCCGACGCGCCTTGACCTGTGTTTCGGTGCTGATGGTCGGTTGACCCTGCGTCGCCTGCTTGATGGCCAGGTGCATATCATACGTCTCGTCGGTATAAGTGCCCTGCTCGTTCATGGTCATCGTTCCGTTGGGCGCGGTGCAGGCGATCTCGCCGTCGATCGCGCCCTTCTTGGCGGTGAAATGGGGAATGCGGCACGCCATCGTCTTGAGCGCCTGCATCTGATCGACCGACATCATGTTGGGCTGATCCTTCTTGACGCAGATCGAAACGGTGTGCGGCTGCATCGCCTGGTCGCGGATCATCGGCGCCATCGCGGCATCGGTCGTGCCGAGATCCATCGCGGTGACGCGGCTTTCCACCGTCCAGCGACCGGGCTTTTGCAACCGGACTTCCTTGGCGGCGGCGGTGAACTGATCGATCGTCGCGTCGTGCAGATCGATCGACTTGCTGCATCCCGCGAGTATCAGTGGCACCGTTATCAAGACCCACGTCCGCATTGCTTTCTCCCGTATCCACACGCTCGCGGCGCGCCTGCATGGTTCTCCGCCATATATCAACGTGATGGCAATCCAAATCCGCACGGGCATCGCCGAGCCTGACACGAACGACCCATTCGTGCCGCATCGCGTACGGTCTGAGGTGCGGGCAACAGGCGTTCGGGCATCATCCGTTCAGCGCGGAGTGCTCCCCAGTATCATTGCCGTTCATTTGCCCTGAGCGACTGCGAAATCCCCTCAGCTGGCCGAACCGGATCGGCCCGAGCATCTTCAAGGACGAGGGCGCGTAAGGACGAGGCTGGAACAAAACGGCACTGAAGCCCATATTGCGGAGATGGTCATCCAGATTCGCACCACACTCGACGAGCCCGAGACCGGTCAGAGCTTCGTCCCGCACCGCCCGGCGCGTCCTCCGAAGGCCGAGGGCGGCAAGGCGTTTAAGCTGGTCAGCGAGTACGGTCCAGCGGGGGACCAGCCCGAGGCGATCCGCGAGCTGACCGAGGCGGCGCTGGCGGGCGAGCGCGACCAGGTGCTGCTCGGTGTGACGGGGTCGGGCAAGACCTTCACCATGGCCAAGGTGATCGAGACCTTACAGCGCCCGGCACTGATCCTCGCGCCGAACAAGATTCTTGCCGCGCAGCTCTATGGCGAATTCAAGAGCTTCTTTCCCGACAATGCGGTCGAGTATTTCGTCTCGTACTACGATTATTACCAGCCCGAGGCCTATGTGCCGCGCTCGGACACGTACATTGAGAAGGAAAGCTCGGTGAACGAGTCGATCGACCGGATGCGGCATGCCGCGACCCGGTCGCTGCTCGAGCGCGACGACGTGATCATCGTCGCCTCGGTCAGCTGTCTTTACGGCATCGGTTCGGTCGAGACCTATTCGGCGATGATCTTCGACCTGAAGAAGGGGCAAACGGTCGATCAGCGCGAGATCGTGCGCAAGCTCGTGGCACTGCAATACAAGCGTAACGACGCGGCGTTCCAGCGCGGCAATTTCCGCGTGAAGGGCGACAATCTCGAGATTTTCCCGTCGCATTATGAGGATACCGCGTGGCGCGTGTCGTTCTTCGGCGACGATATCGAGGAGATCGTCGAGTTCGATCCGTTGACCGGCAAGAAGGTCGCGAGCCTCGATTACGTCCGGGTGTACGCCAACTCGCACTATGTGACGCCGGGGCCGACGCTCAAGCAGGCGATGGAGGCGATCCGCTTCGAGCTGGCTGAGCGGCTGAAGGAGCTGGTGCCCGAGGGGAAATTGCTCGAGGCGCAGCGGCTCGAGCAGCGGACGAACTTCGATCTCGAGATGATCGCCGCGACGGGGAGTTGCGCGGGGATCGAGAATTATTCGCGCTTCCTGACCGGGCGTTTGCCCGGCGAGCCTCCTCCTACGTTGTTCGAATATCTGCCCGACAACGCCCTGCTGTTCGTCGATGAGAGCCACGTCACGATCGGCCAGATCAACGGCATGTCGCGCGGCGACCATCGGCGTAAGCTGACGCTGGCTGAATACGGCTTCCGTTTGCCGAGCGCGATCGACAACAGGCCGCTGCGCTTCAACGAATGGGAGGCGATGCGGCCGCAGACGACCTACGTCTCGGCGACGCCGGGCGATTGGGAAATGGAGCAGACCGGCGGTGTGTTCGCCGAGCAGGTGATCCGCCCGACGGGCCTGATCGACCCGCCGGTGGAGATCAAGCCGGTCGAGGAGCAGGTGCAGGATTGCATCGAGGAATGCCGCAAGACCGCGGCGGCCGGATACCGCACGCTCGTCACGACGCTGACCAAGCGAATGGCGGAGGATTTGACTGAGTTCATGCACGAGGCGGGGTTGAAGGTCCGCTACATGCATTCGGACGTCGAGACGCTCGAGCGGATCGAGCTGATCCGCGATCTGCGGCTCGGGGTGTACGACGTGCTGGTCGGAATCAACCTGCTGCGCGAGGGGCTCGATATCCCAGAATGCGGATTGGTGTGTATCCTCGACGCCGACAAGGAGGGTTTCCTGCGCAGCGAAACCTCGCTGATCCAGACGATCGGCCGCGCCGCGCGCAACGTCGACGGGCGGGTGATCCTGTATGCCGACCGAGTCACCGGCTCGATGGACCGCGCGATGAACGAGACCGGGCGGCGGCGCGAAAAGCAGATCGCGTATAACGCGGCGAACGGCATCACGCCGCAGACGATCCGCCGCAATATCGGCGACATCATCAAGGACGTGGCGAGCCGCGACCAAGTGACGGTGGAGATCGACGCCGATGGGCTCGGCGACCGCCCGCACATGGTCGGTCACAATCTGCGCGCCTATATCGAGCACCTCGAAAAGCAGATGCGGGCGGCGGCGGCCGATTTGGAGTTCGAGACCGCAGGGCGGTTGCGCGACGAGATCCGAGCATTGGAGCAGGAAGAACTCGGGCTGCCGCCCGGCGAACACAAGGCGCCGGTGATGGGCCGAAGCAATGAAGGCAAGCCAGGCACGCGCAAGACGCGCTACGGCAAGAGCCAGAAGATGCGGATGGGTGGCGCGCGACGAGGCCGTTGAAGCATGCGACGAAGCACGAGTCGGACGGTTGAGCCTTGGCTCGGCATCGCCCATAGGCGAACGATGCGCCGCTTTATCCCGATCATCGCCCTGACGGGGCTCGCAAGTTGCGTGGCACCTCCCCCGCCCGCGCCGCGACCCGCACCGCCGCCGGCCTATATTCCACCACCGCCACCTCAAGCCGCGCCGCCATTGGCCAGCGATTGGCGCGACTGGCCGGTTACGCCGGGGGAATGGGCCTATCGGCGAGAGGGGCGGGGGTACGTCGCGTCGTTCGGCTCGGTCGGGGCGGACGCGTTGTTGACGCTTCGTTGTGACCCCCAGGCGGGGCAGATGTCTCTTGCGCGACGTGACGTGGGTGGCGGACCGGGCGCGGTGACGATCCGCACGACGAGCACGCAGCGTACGCTGATGCTCCAGCCGGGGAGCGGAACGCCCTCCGTTCTGACGGCTGCGATAATGTCCCGCGATCCGCTGCTGGATGCCATCGCGTTCAGCCGCGGGCGCTTCACGCTCGAACAGGCCGGGCAGGCGCCGCTCGTCATTCCGGTTCAGGCCGAGATCGACCGTGTGATCGAGGATTGCCGCGGATAGGTTTCGCCGCGTCGCGTGCTTGCCCGGCAGGAAACCTGTACGCGACGCAGATGAAGGTGCGGGAAGAAGCGAACGACGCGTCGCGCGCCACGTTCGGCCACGCGCCCGGCAATTGGCGCGAGCGAACGAGAATCGTCCAAAACTTCGCGCATTACAAGACTTGTTTCTGCAATTCAGATGACTCACATAAGGGACGCACCCGATGCCGGGTGTAACGTATCAACAAGCGAAAGGAGGTGATCCGATGTCTCATGGTTCAGCAGTGGGGTCGGTTCAGTTCGTTCGGGAGACGCGCCGCTGATATCGGACACGCGGACGGAAGCCCTCCGTCCGTAGCGCGAGCGGGAGGTATTCTCCTCCAGACAACGCTCGACTGTCCGACGATGCGGTTCGCATGGTCTCCCGGGCTGGAGCTCTTCGGCCGCTGACCATGTTGGGAGCTTGCCGGGATTTCGGTCCCGGCAAGCTCTTTTCATTTGTGGTGAGAACCCTAGGCTGTGTCGTTCCGTTCTTGGGGAAACGACATGCGCGCGACATTGGCCCTGTTACTAACGCTCGCGCCGATGCCCCTCGCCGCGCAAACCACGCCCGCGATCGAGGAGAAATCGATCGATCAGCTCGACGCGATGCTGGCGAGCGGCAAGGCGACGAGCGAGGGCATCACGCAATCCTATCTCGCGCGGATCGCAGCGATGAACCACGCCGGGCCGCACCTCAATGCCGTGATCGCGCTCAACCCCGATGCGATCGCCGAGGCGCGGGCGAGCGACGCGCGGCGCAAGGCGGGCAAGACGCTCGGTGCGCTCGACGGCGTCCCGCTCCTGATCAAGGACAATATCGAAACCAAGGATCCGGTCGCGACCACGGCCGGAAGCCTCGCGCTCAAAGATAACGTTACCCTGCGCGATGCTCCGTTGGTCGCCGGGCTTCGTGCGCGGGGCGCGGTGATCCTGGGCAAGACCAATCTCAGCGAATGGGCCAACATCCGCTCGACCGCGGCGATGAGCGGCTGGAGTGCGATGGGCGGATTGGTGCGCAATCCCTATGCGCTCGACCGTTCCGCCTGCGGATCGTCGAGCGGCACCGGCGCCGCGGTGGCGGCGAGCTTCGCGGCGGCGGGGGTGGGAACGGAAACCGACGGTTCGGTTGTCTGCCCGTCGTCGATGAACGGTCTGGTCGGCCTCAAGCCGACGCTGGGCCTGGTCAGCCGAACGCATGTCGTGCCGATCAGCCACAGCCAGGATACGCCGGGGCCGATGGGTCGCAGCGTGCGTGATGTGGCGTTGCTGCTCGACGCGGTGAGCGCGCCCGATCCCGCCGATCCGGCGACGATGAAGCGCCCGCGGTACCGCGCCGCGCCCGCGCCGTTCGCCGCCGCGTTGTCGCACGCATCGCTGAAGGGGGTGCGGATCGCGGTGCTCCATCCCGACATGCCCGAGGCGATGCGGCCGGTCTATGCCCGCGCGCTGGACGTGCTCAAGACGCAAGGCGCGGTGCTGGTCGATGCCGAACAGCCCAAGCTGGACGGACTAGGTGATGCCGAGGGGCTGGTGCTCAACACCGAGTTGAAGGCCGATCTCGCCGCATACCTCGCGACCACGCCGTCCGCGGTTAAGACACGGACGCTCGACCAGGTGATCGCGTTCGACGAGGCCAACAAGGCGGCGGAGATGACGTTTTTCGGTCAGGAGCAGTTTCTGCAGGCGGCGAAGACGAACGGGTTGGCCGATCCCGAATATCTTGGCGCACGCGCGAAGTCGCTGCGCCTGGCGGGCAAGGAGGGGATCGATGCGATGCTTGCGACCGCGAACGCCACGCTTCTGGTCGAGCCGACCTACGGCATGGCGTGGCTCAGTGACACTGTGTCGGGCGATCATTCCGATGGCCCGAGCGCGAGCGAGCTGCCGGCCGTGGCAGGCTATCCGCATCTGACCGTGCCGATGGGTCTGGCAAGGGGATTGCCGGTCGGGCTGTCCTTCATCGCGACGGCATGGGCGGACCAGCGCGTGCTCAACGCCGGATATGTCTACGAACAGGCGAGCCGCGCGCGGGTCGCGCCGCGCTATCTGCCGTCGTCGGATGTCGGAGCCAGCGTCGATCCGGCGCGCTAGCCGCGCGAGCGCCAACGTCGAGCGAATCCCGCCTGCCACAGCATCAGCAAAGGCACCGCGCCGAGTTCCATCGCGAAACCGAAAAGGTGTCCGCGCGACGGCGCGCCGACGGCGATCAGCGAGATGACCCGCGACAACCCGCCGCACACCACCAGCGCACCGAGCAGGCGGAAACGCGCGCCCTTCATTTCGATACCCGGTACGCAGGTCGCAAACGCGATGCCGACGCCGAGGAAGATGCCGGAAATGTAGCGGAAATGGCTGTCGAGATCGACCGGGACGACCGGCGGATGGCCGAGAAAGCCGGGTCCTTGCAGGACGCTTTGCCCCCCGATGGATAACGGCACCACGCAGGCGATGGCGACGATGATCTGGAGCAGGCGCTTTTCGAACGATACGGTCACGCGCGATCATGCTCCAACAGTTCGGTACGCACATGGATCGCCCGGAGCGACAAGCGTACTTCGAGCAGGAACGATATCAGCGCGACGATCAGCAGGCCCATTGCGACGATGAAGGCGATCGCCACGACGGTGCCGAGATGCAGCTGGGCGAGCTCGGCGACGAACAGGACCGCGACGACGCAGCAGATCATCACCGCCGAGCATACCGCCATCAGCAGCGCGCTGTTGATGATCGTGATGCGCTGATCGAGAATCCGCAGTTCCCAGACATGACGGTCATGTTCGGGGCCGGTCGACGCGGGGTGAAGCTTCTCCAGCTGCCGCACGCGATCGACGACGCGGGAAAGCCGCCCGGCAAGAACGTTCAGCAGCGCGCCGATGCCGGTCAGCAGGAAAACCGGCGCGAGCGCGAGCTGGATCGTCTGGGCGATCGTGGTGACGGCGGGGAAGGTCGGCATGGCGGGACGCTATGAGCGGCGCGGCCATCATGCAAGCCACCGGTCCGTCGTCGCAACCTCTTCTGGACGAACCCCGCGTCCATATTTAGGGACGTACCATGAACGATCCGCGCACCGGCTTATCGTTATGGCTCGATCGGCTGAGCTTGCGGTCTGCGCTGGGCGTCGCCGAACGCGAGGCCGTGCTGGCGCTGCCGGGCAAGATCGAATGCATCCGGGCGAACCGGGATTTCGTTCGCCTCGGCGAGCAGGTCGATCGCTCCTGCCTCATCCTCGCCGGCATGGCCGGGCGCTTTGGACAGGCACGCAGCGGCGAGCGTCTGACGACGGCGATCCACATCGCGGGCGATATGGCCGACCTGCATTCCGCCGTGCTGCCCAAGGCGGCTTCCGCCTTGCAGAGCCTTGGCGAGACGATCATTTACCGTGTTCCGCATGAGGACGTCATGGATGCCGCCGAGCGGTTTCCGGCGCTCGCGCAAGCATTCTGGCGGGATTGCACCGTCGATGCGGCGGTGCTTTCGCAATGGTCGCTGACCAATGCGCGACAGCCGGCGATCGAGCGGCTCGCTCATCTGCTGGCCGAACTCAGCGTTCGCTTCGGCATCGGCGGTGAGCGCGACGATGCGAACTTCGAATTTCCGCTGACGCAGACCCAGCTCGGCGACGCGACCAACCTGACGGCAGTCCACGTCAACCGGATGCTCCGCAATCTGCGCGTGAACAATGTCGTCGAGATCAGGGACAGGCGCGTGCGCGTGCTCGACTGGAAGCGCTTGTGCGCGATTGCCGATTTCGATCCGACCTATCTCCACCTTCGCCGGGCGGACTAACCGGCGGTCATCGCCAGCGCCTGGCGCGTCAGGGCGATGGCATCATCGGCCAGAAAAACGCGATGAGCGGCACGCCGACGATGATCACCATGATCGATAGCGGTAACCCCAACCGCCAGTAATCGCCGAACCGGTATCCCCCCGGCCCCATCACCAGCGTATTGCACTGGTGCCCGATCGGCGTGAGAAAGTCGCAACCGGCCCCGGTCGCCACGGCCATCAGGAACGGGTCCGGATTGAGATCCAATTGTCGAGCGACCAGCACCGCGATCGGCCCAAGCACGAGCACGGTCGGCGCATTGTGCAGGAACGGCGAACACACCATAGCGGTGACCAGCAGGGTGCCGAGCACGAGCAGCGGCGACAGCCCCGCCAGCACATGCGACAGGCCGCCGGCGATCAACGCCGTGCCTCCGGTGTGCTGCACCGCCACGCTGATGGGCGTGAGCGCGCCGATCAGCACCAGTACCTCCGGCTCGAGCGCGCCATATGCTTCGCGGATCGGCAGCGCGCCGATCACGACCATCAACACAGCCGCGCCGAAGAAGCCCTCCGATACGGGTACGACGTTCAGCGCGATCAGGAGGATCGCCGCGAACAGGATCACGATCGGGCCATAGCTCTGGCGTCTAGTGCCGAGCTTCACCGTCCGTTCGGCGAGCGGCAACAGGCCCAGGCCGCGAATGAAATCTGGCAGGGCATGCTCCCCGGCCTGGAGCAGCAGCACATCGCCGGCGCGTAGTACGACCTCGCGCAGCCGCTGCGTGATACGCTCGCCGCGTCGCCCGACGGCGAGCAATTTAACGCCGTATTGGTCTTGCAACCGCGCGCGTTGCGCCGAGCTGCCGATGAGGGGGGATTCGGGCTGGATCACGGCCTCGATCGAGCGCACCTCTTCGTTCGCGCTGCCCTTTTCCACGTCCTTGTCGGCGCGTGCCGGCAAGAGCGGAAGGCGATTGAAGAGATTGGCCAGCGCCTCGTCATCGCCTTCAAGCACCAGGGTCTCGCCCGCTACCAACAGGCTGCCCGCGCGCGCCTTCACGCGTCTTCCATTGCCGCGGACGATCGCGGCCACCTTGATCTCGTCCTTGACGAGGTCGAGGTCACCGATGGTCTTCAGTCCGCTGGGCAGCTTGTCGGGGATCGTCGCCTCGCTTGCGTAGGAAGCGTCGGCGGTGGCATCCTCGAGCCTTTCGTGACTGCGACGATCGCGCGGCAAGAGACGCCACCCGAAGCTGACCACGACAAAGCCGAGCGCGGTCAGTCCAAGTCCGACCGGGGCGAAGTCGAACATCCGAAACGGTTTGCCGACGGTGTTTTCACGGACCTGGCTGACGATGATATTGGTCGAGGTGCCCACCAACGTGACCAGTCCGCCCAATAGCGACATGAACGACATCGGCATGAGCAGCGCCGACGCCGAACTGCCTTCCGAGCGGCCGAGCTTGATCGCGGTCGGCATGAGAATGGTCAGCGCGCCGACATTCTTGGTGATGATCGATAACAAGGCCGTCGCGCCGGCAAGCGCCGGGACTTCGAGGGGGAGCGATTTCAGCCGCGACAGGATCGGCGTAAGCGTCGCCTCCAGCACGCCGGATCGCGCCACCGCCGCACTGACGATCAACGCCGACGCGATGATCACGACGACGTCGCTGGTGAACCCGCCGAACGCCGCTGTGATCGGCACGACGCCCACCGCCACCGCGATCAGCAGCGCCACCAAGGACACCACGTCGTACCGGAACCGACCGGACGCAAATGCCAGGATCGCTCCGGCGATGATTGCAAATGACAGGATTTGCGGCGTCGTCATTCGTGGTGCGTTCCCCCAAAGCGCCGTCGCGCCGCCAGACACCCTTCAACTACGTGCGGCGCTCGCGAAGGTTCACGCAAAGCGAGCCGCGGATTTTTCGAATTCGGCAGGACGGGATGAAGAATGTGGTGCCCAGGGACGGGATCGAACCGCCGACACTGCGATTTTCAGTCGCATGCTCTACCAACTGAGCTACCTGGGCGAGACCGGCGGGCGCCGGGCAAGGCGGGCCTCTTAGCCAGCGTCTCCATCACTGTCCAGCCCGGTGGAAGCGTCTTCGCCGGCTGGTCCCGCGGGCAGGCGATAGCCTTCATCGAGCCATTGCAGCAGGTCGCGCGCGCGGCAACCCTCGCTGCAGAACGGCGCGAACGCGGGTCGGGCCGGGTGCTTGCCGCAGAACGGACAGGGTTTGGCGCGGGTCATTGCAGGACGAAGATAGGGACGACCCCGGTGCGCCGCGAGAGGGCGGTGGCCCATTCGGGATGGGCGTCGAGCCGGGCGAGCACACGCGCAGGAGCCGCATGCCGCGCGGTGACCGGCGGGGGCGTGCGCTCGATCATACGGAGCAGCGCGCGCGCCTCGGCCGCCGCAGGGTCGGCGCGAAGCAGCTCGGGCAGCGATGCGCGGGTGCGGCGACGGACGATCTGCAGGAAACCAAAGCCGTTGACGGTGGTGCGCTCGAACGGCGGAGGCAGCGCCGTATCAAGCGCCGCCGCGACGGCCTGGCGCGCGGACTTGCCCGGCAATGTGGGGAAATCCACCCCGATCGACCCCCCGATATCATGGCGCCGTATCGCTCGGGCGACCGCAGTCGCGGCGGCGATGGAGAGCGATGCGAGATCACCCGAGCCATCGACGTCGAACAGGGTCATCGCTGCGGTCGGAATCATTCGCAGAATTCCGCCGGGAAAGGCAATGTCGCCTGTACGAGCTTCCTCGAGTATTTCGGACCAGCCGGCCGCCTCGA
>JBDSKT010000097.1:0-3700 GCA_039916765.1 Sphingomonas sp. | reverse complement strand
GCAACGAACCCTCGGTGCAAGCCAAGACCGGTCTGCTGCTCGACCCGTATTTCTCCGGCTCGAAGATCGGCTGGGCGATGCGGCATTGGCCGCAGCTGAAGGAAGCGGGGCCCAATCTCGCCGTGGGGACGATCGAAAGCTGGCTGATCTGGAAGCTGACCGCCGGCGACAAAGGCGCGGGGCTCCACGTTACCGACGCAACCAACGCCAGCCGCACCGCGCTGATGGCGATCGGCAGCGGGCATTGGGACGACGGCTTGATCGACCTGTTCGGCGCGCCGCGCGCCGCGCTCCCCGAGATCATCGACTGCGCCGGTCGGTTCGGCGAAACGAGATTGTTCGGCCCCCCGATCCCGATCTGCGGCGTCGCTGGCGACCAGCAATCCGCGACGATCGGCCAGGCGTGCCTCTCGCCCGGCGACACCAAGGCGACCTTCGGCACCGGCGCGTTCGTGCTGACGCAATATGGCGACAAGGTCCCGGCGTCGAAGAACCGCCTGCTCTCGACCATCGTGTGGCAGCTTGGCGGTCGCCGCGCCTATGCGCTCGAAGGATCGGTGTTCGTCGCGGGCAGCCTGATCCAGTGGCTGCGCGATTCGGTGAAGCTGATCGGCACCGCGCAGGAGACCGAAGGCCTCGCCCGCTCGGTCGAGGACAATGGCGGCGTGTATCTGGTCCCCGCGCTGTCGGGCCTTGGCGCGCCGTGGTGGGAGGCGGAGGCACGCGCCGCAATTTCGGGTCTCAGCTTCTCCAGCACCCGCGCGCACATCGTCCGCGCCGCGCTGGAAGCGATGGCTCACCAGGCGCACGATTTGAAGACCGCCTTCGCCGCCGACGGCGGCGACTGGAAGACGCTACGCATCGACGGCGGTATGGTCGCCAACGACTGGATGGCGCAGGACCTCGCCGACATCCTCGCGGTCGATGTCGAGCGTCCGACATTCGCCGAGACCACCGCACTGGGCGCCGCGATGCTCGCCGGCGTCGGCTGCGGCCTGTTCGCCGATCTCGCGGCCGCCAGCGCCATGCGTGGCACGGTCGAATCCTTCGCTCCGGCACTCAACACGCAAGCGCGCGAGCAGCGGCTCGCCGGGTGGCAGCGTGCCGTCGAGCACGTGATCGGCGCAGCATCATGAAGCTTGCGCACCTTTACTGTATTAGTTTAATAAGACGCATGCCGTGATACGTTTGTCCTGGGGGAGAAATTCGATGCGCCGCTCGATTGCCTTGCTCGCCGCCGCCTTGCTCTCGACGTCTGCACTAGCGCAGACGCCCAAGGATCAACTCGCCAAGCCGCCCGCGGACGCGCGGCATTTCGTGATCCAGTCGACCGGCGGCAAGCACGGCGATTCGTGGAGCTGGACCGCGCCGGACGGCACGCGGATGGCGCGCGAGAGCATGAACCTGCGCGGGCAGGTGTGGGAGATCGATTATCGCGGCACGCCCGGCGCCGACGGCATGCCACGTGCGATCGAGGTGCGCGGCGTCACGCCACAGGGCGATGCCGCGGAGAGTTTCACGGAGGCCGGTTCGAAGGCGAGCTGGAAATCCCAGATCGATCACGGGGAGAGCGCCACGGCGGCGGGGCGGTTCTACACGCCCGTCGGCGGCCCGATGGACGTCAACGCCTGGTTCCTCGAACGGCTGCTGGCAAGCCCGACCAAGTCGTTGAGGCTGCTACCCGGCGGCGAGGCGCACGCGACCAGGCTTACCACGCTGGACGTCGGCCAGGGGGCCAATCGCAAGACGGTGACGCTGTGGGAGATAACCGGCATCGGCTCGACGCCGCTGTCGGTCTGGGCCGACGGCGACAATCGCTTCTTCGGCATCACGATCGGCATCGCGTGGCTTCCTGACGCCTATGCCGGCGAGCAACAGCGAATGCAGGACACCCAGGCCGCGGCGATGGCGAAGGAATCGACGCGCATCGCCGAGACGCTGCCAAAGACTCCAAAGGCCGCCGTCGCCTTCACCCATGTCCGACTGTTCGATGCCGACGCGCTTGCTTTTCGCGACGACCAGAGCGTCGTGGTCGCCAACGGAAAGATCGTCGCGGTGGGTCCGGCCGCCTCGGTCACCGTGCCGGCGGGTGCGCAGGTCATCGCCGGCAGGGGGATGACGCTGGTGCCCGGCCTGTGGGATTGCCACATGCACGTCGGCGACGACTATACCGGGCCGCAGGAGCTGTCGCTTGGCGTCACCTCGGTGCGCGATCCGGGCAATAACGACAAGTTGACGATGGATCGCCGTACCCGCCGCGCGGCCGGCACACTGCTGTTCCCGCACGTCTATCCTTCGTCGCTGATCGACGGCAAGGGGCCGTACACCGCTCAGGTCGCCAACGTCGCGACCAGCCAGGACGAGGCGATCGCGCTCGTCCGCAAGGCCAAGGCCAACAATTTCACGGGGGTGAAATTCTACGGCACGTTCGATCCGGCATGGCTGCCCGCGACGATCGCCGAAGCGCACAAGCTGGGCTTGCACGTCCATGGCCATATCCCACACGGCATCCGCCCGACCGAGGCGATCGCCGATGGTTATGACGAGGTGACGCACATCAACTGGATCGTGATGCAGGGCGTGCCGGCCAGCGTGCTGCCCAACGACAACGGCATCGACCGCTTCGAGGCGCCCGGCCGCTACGCCAAAGACATGGACGTTGATGGCCCGGCCTTGTCGGAGATCGTTTCCATGATGGCGGCGAAGCACGTCTATTCTGACCCGACGATGGTCGCATTCGAAAGCCTGTACGTGCCCGACAATGGCGATCTGTCGCCCTCCTACGCGCCGTTCGTCGGCACGATGCCGCCGACCACGGAGCGCGGCTTCCGTCAGGGCGGCTTCGCGGTGCCGAAGGACCTGACCCGTGCCGACTACCGCGCGAGCTGGGCCAAGATGGTCGCCTTGCTTGCCAAGATGCACAAGGCGGGCGTGCCGATCGTCGCCGGAACGGACGGATCGGGCATCGAGCTGATCCACGAGCTCGAAATCTACCGTCAGGCCGGCTTTAGTGCGGCCGAAGCCCTCGCCGCCGCGACCATCGTGCCCGCGCGGCTGGTTGGGCAAGATGCACTTACCGGCTCGATCAAGGTCGGCAAGACCGCTGATCTGGTGCTCGTCCAAGGCGACCCGCAACAGCGCATCGGCGACCTTCGCCAGACGCGGGTGGTGATGCTCGACGGCAAATTGCTCGATGCCGATGCCCTGCGCGCGGCGGCGGGATTCTCCGGCCGACCGAAATAACGCCTAGGCGGCGGCCTGGTCGCGATCGGCGAACAACACCTTCAGGTCCTTCTTCAGGATCTTGCCGTTGGCGTTCCGGGGCAGCGTTTCGGCGACGAACCGGATCGCCACCGGCGTCTTGAACACCGCAAGCCGCTCGCGCACCCAGGCCTGGAGTTCAGCCTCGCTCGCTTCCATCCCCGGCGCGAGGTGGACCACCGCCGCCGGCTCCTCGCCCAATGTGCGGTGCGGAACGCCGATCAGCGCGCAGTCGGTCACGGCCGGGTGCGCGTAGAGCACGTTCTCGACTTCGGTCGAATAGATGTTCTCCCCGCCGCGGATCACCATGTCCTTCGCCCGATCGACGATATAGACGAATCCTTCGTCATCGAGCCGCGCGAGATCGCCGGTACGCACCCAGCCTTGAATGAACGTTTCGGCCGAAGCCTGGGGCTTGTTCCAATAGCCCTTCACGATC
>JBDSKT010000096.1:0-6005 GCA_039916765.1 Sphingomonas sp. | reverse complement strand
GCCACGCTCCAGGTTGATTCCAGCGTCGATGCATTGGCGATCGCCGGCGACGACCGCGCCGTTGAAAGGCTGATCGCACGGCTGCTCGCGACCGTCATTTCGTCATGCGGACCCGGCGAGCGCATCGGCGTTGCGGCGACGATCGATGCCGCGCATACCGTCGAGCTGGTGTTCGATCGCCCGCAGGCGCTTGGCGCGTACCCCGAAGAGCGATTGTTGACGATCGATGCGGAAATCGAAGCTGAACGCGAGGGCGCGCCTCTGCTAGGCACCGGGTTCGCTCTGCGGCTGGCACGCAATCTGGCAACTGAATTGGGCGGTAGCCTGACATTCGGCGGCAATGCCTTGACTTTGCGGCTTCCGGCGGCCTTGTTGCCTGGCGTGGAGCAGGTTTCCTCCAGCTGATCGTGGCGCTCTTGACCACGCCTGTGCCGGGGTATCGCGTACCGCCGCCGGCTGCCCATGATCTCGTCACCTGGCCCGACGATTTCGGAACTCGCTTCACGGTGTTCGTCGATACCGAGGAGGATTTCGACTGGAACGCGCCGCTCACCCGCACCGGGCATGTCACGGCCAGTATTCGCGCGTTGCCGGATGCGCACCGCCGCTTCGCCGATCGCGGCGTGCCGCTGACCTATCTGATCGACTATCCAGTCGCGACAGATCCGCGTGCTGTGGACATCCTACGCGAGCTTGTCGCGGACGGCGTGTCGGCGATCGGGACCCAGCTCCATCCATGGGTCAATCCGCCGTTCGAGGAGCTACTCGGCCCCATCAACAGCTATGCCGGAAATCTCGAGTCCACGCTCGAGGCGGCCAAGCTCGATGTCCTGACCGACACGATCACCAAGGCGTTCGGTGCCGCGCCGCGCGTGTACCGGGCGGGTCGTTACGGGATAGGTCCCCACACGCTGCGTCTCCTTGCCGCGCGGGGGTATCGTCTCGATAGTTCGATGCGATCGCGATACCGCTATACCGCTGACGGCGGTCCGGATTTCGGCGCGATCGGTAGCCATGCCTTTCGGCGCGACGGCGTTGTCGAGTTGCCCCTGACGACCGTCTTTACCGGGCGCGCCGTGCGCGTCGGTGCCTCGCTTTACGATGCGCTCGGGCATGTGCCGAAAGGTAAAGCGATGTTCGCGCGTGCCGGGCTGCTGTCGCGTGTCGCGCTCACGCCGGAGGACATGCCGCTCGACGATGCCCGCGACGCTGTGGCAGCGGCGATCGGCGAAGGTGTCCGCGTTCTGACATTCTCGTTCCACTCGCCGTCACTCGAACCCGGTCACACGCCATATGTACGCGACGCGACTGATCTGGCCGCGTTTCACAAATGGTGGGACTCGATTCTCGGCGATCTGGCTCGTCGCGGTGTCCATGCGGCATCGCTCGATCAGATCATCGCCGCGAGCCAGCCCTTGCCACCTGCGCCGGGCCTCAGCTAACGCAACGCGGCGCTGTGGGGGCCTGTAGCTCAATTGGTTAGAGCTGCCCGCTCATAACGGGTAGGTTGCGGGTTCAAGTCCTGCCGGGCCCACCGCGCGCGTGATTAAAAAGCAAAGCTACCTCGTACCCTCCAGCCGCGCCGGCGGGCGCAGCTGGATGCAGCGTCCAATGACGCGGTTCGCCGCGCCATCATCCTTCGGGTCGATTTGGATGGTGGTCGGGGAGACAGGATTCGAACCTGCGACATCCTGCTCCCAAAGCAGGCGCGCTACCAGACTGCGCCACTCCCCGGGCCGTGCGAGCGGGTAGGCGGTGGGCGCGCAGAAGGCAAGCGTTCCTGCAAGGATGGATGGGCCGCATGCGGTTTGGGCGAGATAATCGTATTTGGCCGACAACGGAGGCGAGTAGCCCGGCACAGCGCGCGCAAGCAAAAAGGGCGCCCCCTCGCGGCGGCGCCCTTTTCCCATAAAACCTGCCGGGCGAAATCGCGCCGGCAGAGCCTTACTTCATGTTGTCGACCTTGGCGTCGGCATTGTCCTTAACGTTGTCGGCGGCGGCGTGCATGTTGTCCGCGGCGGCAGCAGCGTTGTCCTTCATCATGTCGGCGGCATTGTCGGTTGCAGCCTGCATGTTGTCGGCGGTCGCATCCAGGTTGGAGGCGGTCATGTCTGCGTTGTTCAGGACGGCGTCCTGAGCAGGAGTCTTGTTGCAGGCGGCCAGGGACATCAGGCCGGCGGCAGCGGCGACGAGAACGATCTTCTTCATACGTAGCTCCCCATAGGAACGATCGCGGCCGACCCGATTGCCGTCGCGAAGCCGCCGCCAATAAAGCACGTCGCGCCCTCGTCAACGGCCAAATTCATCCGGCAGCAAGGATTCGTCGCAAACCGGATCAGCCTTTCGACTTGACCGGGCCCATTTCTTCGGGCGCGTCGGCGACCACGGCCAGCATTGCCGTCCAGGCCGCGACATTCTGCCGCAGGTCTTCGCGATCGATCCGGTCGAGCGTGTCCTCGGGCGTGTGGTGCCAGTCGAAATAGCGCCGTCCGTCCTCGTTCAGATCGATTGCCGGCACGCCGAGCGCCATCGTCGGGCCGACATCGGTGCCGTCACCCGCCACCTCGTTGCCTCGCACCACGCCGATCGGCGCAAGCGCCACGGCAAGCCGGTCACCGATCGCCTTCGCGGTGTCGGGCAGGTTTACGTTGAAGCGCCACACCCGGTCGGCGCCGAAATCGGATTCGGCGGCCAAGGCGTGCTTTTCATTGGCGTGCGCCTTGGCATAAGCATTGCCGCCGAAGCCGCCGACCTCTTCGTCGCCGAACCATACGACTCGGATCGTGCGGCGGTGCTTGCCACCATCGACAAGCTTGGCGGCTGCCGCGGTGATCGCGATGCCGGCGCCGTCGTCGATCGCGCCGGTGCCCAGGTCCCAGCTATCGAGATGCCCGCCGATCAGGATCACGCCCGCGCGCGGATCGGTGCCGGGCAGCTCGCCGACCACGTTGCCCGATTCGTGGATGCCCGTCTGTTGCGGGGTAAGCGTCAGATGAATCGTCACGGGTTTCCCACGCTCGAACATCCGTTCGAGATTCTCGGCATCCGCCACCGATACCGCCGCTGCGGGGATCGCGGTAACGCCGGGTTCGAAGTTTGTGACGCCCGCATGTGGCCCGCGACCGTGATCAGTGCCGATCGAGCGAATGACGATTGCCGCGGCGCCCTTCTTTGCCGCCAAGTTAGGTCCAACGAAGCGCGCGACGCCCTGACTGCCGTAGCTCGAACCGTCCTGGGTGGGCTGCATCTGATTGGAAACGAACGCGATCTTGCCCTTGAGACTTCCCTCAGGCGCCAACAGCAGATCGTTGAAGGTCGGGAAATACACCACCGGCAGCGTCAAGCCCTCGGCGGGTGTCGCGCCAGAATTGCCCAACGCCGTCAGCCGAAGCGGCTGCGCGAAAGGTGCGATGACTTCACCGGTTTCGATCCCGCGCTGCCACACGGGCATGGTGTAGGTTTCGATATGGACATTGCGGAAGCCGAGCGCCTTCATCTTGGCGACACCCCAGGTTCGCGCCAGCGCCTCCTTTGGACTGCCGGCAAGGCGCGGGCCGACCTCGGTCGTGACGCTTTCGATGATGTCGTACGCGGTGTCGTCGCGCAGCGCCTTGTCGCGCAACGCCACGACCTTAGGATCGGGTTTTACCCCTACGGGGCCCGCGCGCTGTGCGAGTGAGGGAGCGGGTAGGGCGAGGAGGGCGGCGGCCGCCAGCAGGGCTGTTTTGCTCATGGCTGCACTGCGTAGCGACGCCCGATGCGTTTGCCAATCTGCGCCTCGCACACTACATGCGCTAGCGAACAATCCCCCAATTTCTAACCTTGTGGAGCGCTACCGCGATGGCCGTTCAGTATAGCTATGTGATGAAAGGCCTGACCAAGACCTTCCCCGGCGCCGCCAAGCCGGTGCTCAACAATATTCACCTGCAGTTCCTGCCCGACGCCAAGATCGCGATCATCGGCCCGAACGGTTCGGGCAAATCGACACTGATGAAGATCATGGGCGGGATCGACCCGGATTTCACCGGCGAGGCTTGGGCGGCCGAAGGCATCAAGGTCGGTTACCTGCCGCAGGAGCCGCAACTCGACCCGACCAAGACAGTGATTGAGAACGTCAAGATGGGTGCCGGCCCGATCGCGACGATGGTCGAACGGTTCAATGCGATCTCGGCAGAAATGGGCGATCCCAAGGACGACACCGACTTCGACGCGCTGATGGAGGAGATGGGCGAGCTTCAGTCCAAGATCGACGCGGCCGATGGCTGGGCGCTCGACAGCCAGCTGGAGCAGGCGATGGAGGCGTTGCGCTGCCCGCCTGGCGACTCATCCGTCACCAACCTGTCGGGCGGCGAGAAGCGGCGCGTCGCCTTGTGCAAGCTGTTGCTGGAAAAGCCCGACATCCTATTGCTCGACGAACCGACCAACCATCTCGACGCCGAGAGCGTTCAGTGGCTCGAAAACTATCTCAAGGAATATACCGGCAACGTCATCCTGGTGACGCACGACCGCTACTTCCTCGACAACGTCGTCAACTGGGTGCTCGAGCTCGATCGTGGGCGCTATTACACTTATGAGAGCAATTATTCCGGCTATCTCGAAAAGAAGGTCAAGCGGCTCGAGCAGGAAGAGCGCGAGGAGCAGGGCAAGGCCAAGGCGATCGCCGACGAGCTCGCCTGGATGCGCCAAACCCCCAAAGCGCGCCAGACCAAATCAAAGGCCCGCATCCGCGCCTTCGACGAACTGATGGAGGCACAGGAAAACCGCACCGTCGGCAAGGCGCAGATCTTGATCCAGATTCCCGAACGTCTGGGCGGCAAGGTGATCGAAGCAAAGGGTCTGACCAAGGCGTACGGCGACAAGCTGCTGTTCGAGGACCTGGACTTTACCCTGCCGCCGGGCGGTATCGTCGGGGTCATCGGTCCCAACGGTGCGGGCAAATCGACCTTGTTCAAGTTAATTACCGGGCAGGAGCAGCCCGATGGCGGCACGATCGATATCGGCCAAACGGTCAAGCTCGGCTTCGTCGATCAGAGCCGCGACGATCTCAACCCCGCTAATAATGTGTGGGAGGAGATTTCTGACAAGCTCGAGATATTCCGCTTCGGCAAGCAGGAGATGGGGACGCGCGCCTATGTGGGCGCCTTCAACTTCAAGGGGCAGGACCAGCAGAAGAAGGTCGGCCAGCTATCGGGCGGCGAGCGCAACCGCGTGCATATGGCCAAGATGCTCAAGGAGGGCGGCAACGTCCTGCTGCTCGATGAGCCGACCAACGATCTCGACGTCGAGACGCTGCGCGCGCTCGAGGAGGCGCTGGAAAGCTTCGCCGGCTGTGCGGTAGTGATCAGCCACGATCGCTTCTTTCTCGATCGCCTGTGCACCCACATCCTCGCATTTGAAGGCGACAGTCACGTCGAATGGTTCGAGGGTAATTTCGAAAGCTATGAGGAGGACAAGCGGCGGCGATTGGGCGACGCGGCGGACCGACCTACGCGGCTCGCGTACAAGAAACTGACTCGCTAAACGGATCGCCTGAAGGCCAGCAACTGGGCGATCGCGAATGGCCGCCCGCGTGTCGGATCGGCCGCTCGTCGCAAAGGATTTGACCCGGTCGCGCGGGAGTAGGTCCTATGCGACCGGAATCGAGGAAAGGGTCACCATGCGCCGTCTATTCGTCGCGAGCGTCGCGTTCGCCATCGTCACGCTGCCAATGGTCGCGGTTCAAGGAACGCCAGTCGCCCAGTCCGCCATTGCAAAGGCGGTTGCCGATCCCCGCCGCCCGGCGAGCGAACGGGCAAACGACGCTAACCGCAAGCCGGCCGAAACGCTTGCTTTTGCTGGCGTTCGGCCCGGCATGACCGTGGGCGAATTTTATCCTGGTGACGGATATTTTACGCGGATGCTGAGCGACGTGGTCGGCCCGACCGGACATGTTTATGGCTTGGACAATAAGGGTTGGGGCAATGCGACGTCGCTGGCCGCGGCGCTCTCGGCCGGTCGCTATACCA
>JBDSKT010000095.1:0-4740 GCA_039916765.1 Sphingomonas sp. | reverse complement strand
ATATGGTTGGTGGCCGACCAGATAACGACGCAGATGCGGCGTCCGGCGTGCATTCGCCGCCGCACGCCGCGATAAGCCGCCGAAGCGCGATCGCTGCCACGGCGATGGCGCCGTTGCTTGCGTCGGCGTCACCTGCGCGCACTGGCTTACAAGACAGCGCGGGCAGGGCCGACATGCTTTTTGGCGCGGCCATACGGTCGGCCGTTCTGACGGCGGACGCGGCGTTTCGCGGCGCGGTCGTACGCGAATGCGGCGTCATCACCCCTGAGCTCGAGATGAAATGGGCTTGGCTCGAATCCGCGCCGGAGACCTATCATTTCTACGATGCCGATCGGATTACGGCATTTGCGCGCGCGTCCGGCAAAACCATTCACGGCCATGCCCTGCTGTGGCATCAAAGCGTCGCGCCGTGGCTTGCCCAGGCATTACGCGATGACGCTGACTGGGCGATCGTGCGTCGTTTTATCACCGCGGTGATGCCACGCTATGCCGATGTCACGCGCACATGGGATGTGATCAACGAGCCGATCGATATCGGTCACCGCGCGGACGGGCTGCGCGAGACACCCTTTCTCGCGGCATTCGGCCCCGATTACATCCGGCGCGCGTTGGAGACGGCGCGATCGGTCGCGCCGGCCGCGCGCCTATTCATCAACGAATATGATCTCGACTATGATCTCCCCGTTCAACGCGACAAACGGTATCTGCTGTTGAAATTGCTCGAACGGCTCAAGCGCGAAGGCGTGCCGCTCGACGGAATCGGACTCCAGGCCCATCTCGACCAGCGCGCCCAGGCGCATTTCAACCCCCGCATCCTGGCCGATTTTCTCAACGACGTTGGCGCGCTCGGTCTCGAAATACGGATCAGTGAACTGGACGTGAAGGAAATCGATCTTGCAGCCCCGACCGTAATCCGCGACCGGCATGTCGCGCGGGTAATCGCAAGTTATCTCGACGTCGCGCTGGACAATCGCGCGGTCGGCAGCGTGACCTGCTGGGGGCTGTCCAACCGATATTCCTGGCTCGGTGACACACGCAGCCTGCCGCTCGACCGCCATATGCGGCGCACGGCGGTCCATGACGCTATCGCCGCCGCCTTTGCCCGGCGGAAGGTGAACCGGGCGTAAACCAAGGATGCTACGCCGCCCTTAAACCCCCGATCGTAACCACGACGCCGGATCAATCGAATGATCGGGCGAAAAGACCATGGACTTGTTCGCGCCCCGGCGCGATTTCCTGATGGCGATGTGCACCGTGCCCTTCTTCGGACTCGCCTCGGCGGACGAACAGCCGTTCGCGGCGTCGGGATCGACCGTCGATGCGCCCCCGCCGCGCCGGCCGACCCGCGTGTTCGGCACCGCGGTCCGCCCAGTCCAGCTGGCGACCGCGTGCGCGCTGCGCGACGCAATCGACACTGATTGCGGCCTGCTCGTTCCCGAATATCACGGCCAGTGGAGCGCGGTCGAATGGCGGCGCGGCGACCCGTGGTACGGCAATTACGATGCGATCACCGCCTATGCGGCGGCGCGCGGAATGCAAGTGCGCGGCCATTCGCTGATCTGGGAACAGATGACGCCGGGCTGGGCGCGCGACGACATGCTTCACGCTCGCGACTGGCGGACGGTCGAGCGGCATTTCGCCAATCTCCTGCCGCGCTACCGCGGTGCGATCGGCGAATGGATCGTCGTCAATGAAATGATCGATACCGAACACGGTGACAACGGCCTGCGCCGGACCAGCTTTCAGCGAGCTTATGGCAACGATTATGTGCGCCGGGCGCTCGAAACGGCCCACATTTGCGACCCCGACACGCGATTGATGATCAACGACTTCAGCATGCTCCACGACAATCCGGTCGATGAAGCGCGCCGCCGCCGGATGCTCGGTCTGGTCGAGCAGTTGAAGCGGGACGGCGTCCCGCTGCACGCCGTCGGGCTGCAGGGGCATCTGGACTTGGCGAAGGGTCCTATCGCGGCGGGACAGGTCGAACGGTTCCTCGCCGACCTGGCGGGAATGGGTGTGGAGATCGGCATCACCGAACTGGACGTCCTCGAGGATGATCGCAACGACCCGCTCGCCGCGCGCGACCGTCGCGTCGCCGACTTCGTCCGGTCGCTGCTCGACGTCGCGCTCGATCAGCCGGCGGTGCGCAGCGTGGTCACCTGGTCGCTCGACGACGGGCATAGCTGGCTGCAGGATCGCGCCGCGCAGACCAAGGCCGCGCAGTCCTGCACGCCGATCGATTGCGGCGCGCTCAATCGCGGTCTGCCGTATGACGCCGATCTGGTCGCCAAGCCGATGCGCGACGAACTGCAACGCGTCCACACCGCCTGACGACCCGCCGCCGGCTCGAACTCGGCACGACCGAAATCACTCGTCGTCTTGCGGTTTCCACCGAGCCATCAGCGTCGCGCGGGTCGCGGCGTCGGCCGGGTAGAAGCATTCGAGCGTCAACTCGGCGAGCGTAATGTCGGTCGCCGTGCCGAACACCGTGGTGGCGGACAGAAACGACAGGGTCGTTTTTCCGTCGGTGTCGAGCAGGGTCAATGGAATCGCCACGGCATTCGCCCGACCCGGCGGCGTTCGGCTACGGTCGAAGGGCAGCGCGCTCAATTCGCGATGCAGTGCCAGCAGCGTACTATCTCCCGAGCGGTCCGCCTCGTCGCGCAGCCGGGCGAGGAGATGATGGCGCCATTCGGCCAAATTGAGAATACGCGGCGCCAGCCCACCCGGCGCCAGGCTCAGGCGTAAAATATTGACCGGCGGCTGGAGGAGAGCGGGATCAACTCCGTCGAGAAGCGCCGCGACCGCTTCGTTGGCCGCGACAAGGTTCCAGTGCCGGTCGATCGCCAAGGCCGGAAACGGCACATGTCCCGCAAGGATCGCCTCCACCGCCGCCTTTGCCGAAGCCATGTCGGGCTGATCGAGCGTCCGTTCGCCGTGTAGGGGCGCGTAGCCACCTGCAAGCAACAGACGATTGCGCGTTCGCAACGGCATCGCCAGCGGTTCGGCCAGGCGAAGCAGCATGTCGCGGCTCGGTACGGAACGACCGCTCTCAACGAAACTCAGATGCCGGGTCGATACTCCGGCGTCGCCGGCGAGTTCGAGCTGGCTCAGCCGTCGTCGCGCGCGCCAATCACGTAGGAGGTCGCCGACGGACTCGATGTGCGTTGCCATGACCGCCTTATATATCCCGCGCGCTCCGCGGCCATTACCTGTCGGGTAATCGCGTTGCGTACATTCGGCTGCGATCACCGCTCTCCTTGTAAATGGAGACCGACGGTGAACAATTTCGACAAGATCGACGATCTATCGCGCGCCGCGGAGCGACCCGTTTCCGCGCGGATCGGACGCACGAGCGCGGCCTTCGTGGAGCGTCCGAACGGGCACCGCCTGTTCGTCCGTGATTGGGGCAGCGGCCGGCCTATCGTCCTGCTCGCCGGTTGGGCGATGGATTCGCGCATCTGGGGTGAGACGATGCTGGCGCTGAACGCAGCCGGCTTTCGCACCATTGCCTATGATCGGCGCGGACATGGAAGATCGACCGACCTTGGAGGCTTCGATTATGACGATCTTGCCGATGACCTTGACGCCGTAATCGACGCACTAGGCTTATCCGACGTGACGCTCGTCGCGCATTCCGGCGCCGGCGGGGAAGCGATCCGCTATGTCAGCCGCCACGGCAAGGGGCGGGTCGCCGGGCTATTCCTGGTCGGGGCGACGGGTCCGCGGATGTCGGCGGGCCCGGACAATCCGGATGGTGCGACTCCGGCGATGCTCGAGGCGCTCTCGATTCAGCTAGCGACCGACTTGTCGGGCTGGATAGACCAGAATATCGGACCGTTCGCGCCCGGGACACCGGCTCGCATCGACGACTGGATGGCGACGATGGTCCGCGATTGCTCGCGCCGCGCGATCGTCGCGTTTCAGCGCACGATCGTCGAAACCGACCTAATCGACGAAGCTATCGCGCTGAAACTGCCCGTGACGATCATCCACGGCGACCGCGACGTGTCCGCGCCGATCGACTGGACCGCGCGCCGCTACGCCAAACTGATCGAGGGCGCCGAGCTGCTGGTCTATGAGCGGTCGGCCCACGGTATCATGGTCACCGAAGCATCTCGCCTAGCGCACGACATCGCCGGTCGGATGAGTGGGAGCTGATGTGCATCGCTGAACGCCACCTTTGTTGAAGGGCTGACCGGACTGGTCCCTCAAGGCCGCGGCGTCTCGCACTAGGGAAAAGATCCAGGTTTCGATGCGTCGCCGAACAACTAGCTCCGGACCATCGTTGGTAGCGGCATTGAACTCCGTGCTGCGCTTGAGCGCGAGCGCCGCATGGTTCTTTGCTCGATCCCGCGGCCAATAATCCCCGTTGTTGATGACAGGTGCGAGGCGGCGCCCTTCGACACCGCGCTGCCCGAAGAGAAGCTTAGCCGCGCTGGCTCCGCCACCAAGCCAACGCGATGGCGGACGCTCGCCTTTTCGCCTGCGTGGTAGCGGCAACTCGCTCCCGCAACCCCTCGTCACCGGCTGATCAAGGGCAAATCAGATTCTTCGCGCCCGCTAACGATCCGCGATGAGACGATATCCGACACCCAGCTCATTCAGGATGACGGCAGGTTGGGCTGGATTTTTCTCGAGCTTCTGTCGCAGATTCCGGATCACGATACGAAGATATTCGAGGCGCTGCTCGTGCGCGGGTCCCCATACGTCGCGCAGCAATTGCGCGTGCCCGAT
>JBDSKT010000094.1:0-3697 GCA_039916765.1 Sphingomonas sp. | reverse complement strand
TCACGGAGCGCAGCGGGCGATCATTGAAGGGGGTAGACCGGCCCAATGGCCGTTCTTTGCCGCTCAGCTCACCCCAATGCCGCCAGTTTCTCCTCCGCCTGCCGGTCGAGCTCCGCGCGGCTCTTCTTCTCGCTTGCGGTCTTGAGCTGGCCGCACGCAGCGTCGATGTCGCGGCCGCGAGGCGTTCGTACAGGGGCCGAGATACCTGCCTCGAACACGATGTTCGAAAACGCGCGCACGCGCTCGGGCGTCGAGGTGTCGTACGGCGCGCCGGGCCAGGGGTTGAACGGGATGAGATTGACCTTGGCGGGCAATTTGTAGTGCTTGATTAGCCGCACCAGTTCGTGCGCTTCCGCGTCGCTGTCGTTCTTGTCCTTGAGCATCACATATTCGAACGTGATGCGGCGCGCATTGTTGGCGCCGGGATAATCGGCGCAGGCTTCAAGGAGCTCCTCGATGCCGTACTTTCGGTTGAGCGGCACGATCTCGTCGCGCACTTCCTTGGTCACTGCGTGGAGCGACACAGCGAGGTTGACGCCAATCTCTTCGCCCGCGCGTGCCATCATCGGCACCACGCCCGAGGTGGAGAGAGTAATGCGGCGTTTGGAGAGCGCGAGGCCGTCACCGTCCATCACGATTGCCAAGCCGTCGCGGACGTTGTCGAAATTGTACAGCGGCTCGCCCATGCCCATCATCACGATGTTGGTGAGCATCCGGCCTTCGGGCTGATAGCTGACATCTGTCCGCTCCGCGGACGGGGGCCACTCACCAAGCGAATCGCGCGCCAGCATCACCTGCCCGACGATCTCGCCCGCGGTGAGGTTGCGCACCAACCGCATCGTGCCGGTGTGGCAGAAGCGGCAATTGAGCGTGCAGCCGACCTGGCTCGACACGCACAGCGTCCCCCGGTCGGCATCGGGGATGAAGACCATCTCGTAATCCTGCGCGTCATCCGAGCGCAGAAGCCATTTGCGCGTGCCGTCGGTCGATACCTGCGCCTCGATCACTTGCGGGCGGCTGATAACGAAGCGCTGGGCGAGCCAGGGCTGCATCGCCTTGGAGATATCGGTCATCAGCGCGAAATCGGTGACGCCGCGATTGTACATCCAGTGCCAGAGTTGCTTGGCGCGCAGCTTAGCCTGTTTGGGCTCGAGCTGCGACGTCTCGAGCGCCATGCGCAGATCGGCCTTGGACAGGCCGAGCAAATCGATCCGCCCGTCGGCGCGCGGCACTAACGGGCGCGGCACGAGCACTGGATCGATGTGCCCGGGGATGGGCATGGAGAGCTGTTCGGTCATGAACCGCCCATCTAGGCGTGAAGCATGGATCTTGCCAGCATTTGCGCCAGATCATGGTTGGCGTCCGTTAGCCCTTCGCCGCAGCCACCGCGGCGGCATCGGTCGGGTCGAGCCGCACCTTGTGCATCGCCGCCGCCTTGACCAGCTTGATCAACGCCTTCGACTCGCGGATCGCATTGGCCTTGTCGAAACACCCCGCCGCGCCCGAGAGCAACGCCCGTGTACGCGCCGTGTCGCCGCGCGCGGTGCTCCCCGACAGCATGACCACCGGCAACGACCGCGCGACTAGGGTAGGCAGATAATCGAGTCCGCCGACACCCGGCATCTCGATGTCGAGCGTCACGACATCGACCGCCGTCTTGGCAAGCATTGCTTCGGCCTCAGCCGCGCTCGCCGCCATGCCCACGATACTGATATCGCGATCCTCCGAAAGGACGCGGCTCATCATTGCGCGGATGGTCACTGAATCGTCGATGATAAAGGTGCGGATATGATGCATGGCGTGTCCGTCAACCAGTTCCGGTAGTGTCTCCGGACTCGCTGGCTTAATGGCAAAACCTGACCAAATCCCTAATCATTTCAACAGGTACGCGGCAAGGGTGTTGCTACCGAATGCAGGCGATCGCAGCCGCGTCGATCGCCGTGGCGGCGCCGCGCAGCGTATAGACGTCGGCAAACGGTGCGCCATCTCGGGCGAGCGTCTCGACGCTCATGCTGCGCCCGGCGCGCATGGCGGTGACGATCGCGGCATCGACGCTCGCGTCGGGCGCCCAGGCATCCGTCGCGCTCGCGATCAGATCGAAGCGGCGCTCGCCGACAGACAAGGTGACCCGCGCACGTGGGTTACGCAGACGGCTCAGACGGATGTAGAGCTGGTTACGCGCGCCGCGCGCGGGCCAGGTCGCGACGCCGGCGAACGGCATGCCCCCGCCTCCTTGGGCCGGCCGCGCGATGGCGAAGCAGCGTGCCGGCGACGAATCGACGAACGCTCCCCAGCTGCCGAATACGCCAACCGACTCGCGTGCCGCCGCAGGGGCCGCGATGAGCATTAGTGCGAGCGCGCCCCTTCGGATCATGCGCGCGCTGCCCCACTGCCGCGATGGACGAGAGTTTCAACGCCGCGCTGGATCATCACCACCGATCCTTGCGGCAAGTCCTCCGCGACCGGCGCTTCGTAGCTGGGCAGGTCGGGAAGGCCCGTCATCACGCCGCGCAACACGCGGCTGGAAATTCCGTGCATGATGATCAGGCGATCCCCAGGATCGCCCGCAGTGTCGCCGAGCCAGCTGCCCAAGCGCGCGGCGATCGCATCGTAACGCTCACCGTCCGGTGCGGGACGCAGCAGCCTCGCGACGGGATCGATCACCGGCGTCCCCGCGGCGTCAAGATCGTCGTAATAACGCCCACCCCAAGCGCCCATCCCGATCTCCACCAACCGGTCGTCGATATGCGCGCCGTGCCAATCGAGCGCGAGGTGCTCGGCAACGATGGCCATCGTCTGCAATGCCCGCCCCGCCGGCGATGCCCATAGCGTGAGCGCGGGGGGGACGCCGAGCAGCGCCCGCAGCGCCGCGCCAATCTCCTCGGCTTGCGCGAAACCGGCGCGCGTCAGCGGCGTGTGCGGGCAATCACCTTGCAATCGCCCGGCGGCGTTGAACACCGTCTCGCCGTGCCGCGCGATGAAGTCGCGGCCCGGTCGCGCATCGGGTCGAGCATTGGAAGCCATCCCCGCGCTTTCAACCCCATGTGGCGCAAAAGCAACGGTTAAGCTCGTTGTCTGAGGTTCATGAAACCTCGACCGGCGCCACCTATTTAACCGGCTCCCCGGGCAGGGTCCGTACCGGGAATTGAATGGAGTCATCTTATGCGTACGTTTGTTATCGCCGCCACCACCGCCGCTCTTGGTCTCGGCATCGCCGCCCCCGCCTTCGCTCAGGACAGCGACCGTGCCCCCTTTACCGGAGCGCGCGCTGGCGTATTGCTGGGTTACGATCGGCTGCAGCCAGGCAGCGGCCACAATTCGGACATCAGCAGCACCAATCGCGCTGATGGCCTCTCCTATGGCGGCGATGTTGGGTATGACATCAACACCGGCGGCCGTCTCGTTCTGGGCGTCGAGGGCGAAGTCGCCGGATCGACCGCGAAGGTAACCAGCAACGCGGCCAACGTCGCGCTCGGCTATGGTCGCGTCAAGGCCGGCCGCGATCTCTATGCCGGTGGTCGCATCGGTTATGTCGCGTCGCCGCGCACGCTGATCTACGCCAAGGGCGGCTATACCAACCAGCGGCTTGACCTGACTGCCAACAACGGCACGGTCACCACCGGCAACCACTACAATCTCGACGGGTACCGCGTCGGTGCCGGCGTCGAGGAAGCGCTGAGCCGCAACACCTACGCCA
>JBDSKT010000093.1:0-2700 GCA_039916765.1 Sphingomonas sp. | reverse complement strand
CTCGCGCTCGGGCGATCTGCTGGTGTTCCTTAAATCGCGTGTCACCGCGATCCCCGGCTCGCTCGCCGGCTTCGTCGCGACCCACGGCAGCCCGTGGAATTACGATCGCCGCGTGCCGATCGTTTTCTGGCGCAAGGGCATGGCGGGGTTCGATCACGCCGGCGGCATCGAGACGGTCGATATCGCCCCCACCCTCGCCGCGCAGATCGGGTTGGTCATGCCCAAGGTAGATGGAAAGTGCCTCGATCTGTCGGCGCAGGGCGCACCCTGCCGCTGATTATCGGCGAGCGCGCTGATGGAGCCAGCTACCGGCGAGCAGCCATGCCGCGATAGCGATAGTGATGGCGAGGCCGATCCCGAACTCGCCCGTGGCGTAGTGTGTCCAGCGCAGTTTGGTCGTCGCGCCGTCGAACACGCCTTCGACGAACAGGTTGTGCGAAGCGTGGAGCAGGGCTGCCGGCCATAGACTGCCCGACGTCAGGCGTAGCCAGCCGAGAATGATCCCAAGTCCGAGGATCATGGCGACGAAACACGGGATTCCCCACCACAGCGGCGTGCCCGCACCATAATCGGCGAAGATGATCAACGGCATATGCCATGCCGCCCAGATCAGCGATGAGACGATGACCGTCGCGCGCGTCCCAAGACGCTCGGCGAGAACCGGAACGAGATAGCCGCGCCAGCCGATCTCCTCGCCGGCCGCGCTTAGCAGTGACATGACTACGCCAAGGGTGGCGGCCAATGCCAATCCCACCGCGGGAGATGACGCCGCGCCGACCATCGTCGCCCCCGCCGCCCAATGCGCCGGGGCAAAGATGCCCAGGTGCGTCAGCCACACCGGGATATAGACGGGTAGCGCGTAGGCGACAGGCAGCAGATAGGCTAGGACGAGCGCGCGCGGCCGCCACAGCGCCCATCCTTGCCCGCGCAGATCGCGCTGCAAGATCAGGCGCGAGAGAAGCGCCGCGATGCCGGGACACCACATCAGCGCGAGCACATACAATCCGCCCGAGACGCCCAGCGTGCCGGCGGTGATGATCTTCCACCAGAACGCGGCGCTGAGCAGCGTCGTGATGATGAGGAACAGCGATAGCTTTATGGACCAGCGATTCATTCTGGTGTATTGCTACAACAACACACTATTGTCAATACGCCTGATCAGCGCGTTTCGAACGCGCGTACCCCGGCGCCCAACCGGTTAGGTCCCTGCGCGAGTTTCTCGTGGCTATAATCCACGACGAAAGCTGGGCTGTTGGTCTGTCCGAGTGCCAGGCTCGCGCTGTTGCCCTCGACGCGCAGGCCGGCGGACGGATATTGCTGGTGCTCGGCGGCGACCACGATGAAGCCGGTCCAATTCTCTTTGTCGCGCCCCTGGACGAAGGTGTTGCGCGCGATCGTCCCCGTGCCACCCTCGGGCAGGTCGATCATATAATTGGTTTTGTGCCCGTGCGTGTCGTCGAAACTATTGTCCGCGATCTCGACGTGCGGCACGCGCAGTTTGACGTAATGCCCGCCCTGCCCGCGTTCGAAGCGCGAGTTCGTGATCGTCACCTTGCCCTGGTTGGCGAGGTAGATCGAATGCGCGCAGTCGGATGCCGCCTCGCACGTGCCCAAGCCCGAAAAGGTCGAATGGTCGATGGTGATCTGCTGCGTCGTCGGCTCGCCGCCCAGTATGCCCTCCTGGCTGTCGAGGAACATCGAATTGGTGACGAAAACGCTGCCCATCTCGGTGCGCACGCCCGCCCCGTTGCCGTCGGGCACGCGCATCCCGCGGAACACCAATCCGTCGATCGCCGCGCGCTGCCCGCGCAGCACGAACGCCGCCTTGCCCTCGCACGCCGTCCCCTCGAACACCGCCGTGCCCGCCTCGACCGCCTTGAAGGTGATGTCGCCGCCCTGCTGCACGGTGCATTGATGGTACACGCCGGGCGCGATCAGGATCGTCGCCTTGCCCATCCGCACCGATTGCACCGCATCGTTGATCGTTGCGAACCCCTCGCCCGTCTCGGCGATGGTGAACGGCGCGCGGGCGTTCTGCGCGGCGGCGGGCGCGGTCAGCGCGATCGCGATGAACGGGAGAAGACGGCGCATGGCGGGAACTCCTTTACACCGGGCATGCGCGCGCGCGCCTCGCGCGGGAAGGCGAATTGAGGGTTAACCCTGCCGCCTTAACCCTCTTCGCTCAATCAAAGTTGGGCCGCAGCCAGCGCTCCGCCGTCGCCGCATCGATCCCGCGCCGCGCGGCATAGTCTTCCAGCTGGTCGCGTCCGATCCGCGCCACGCCGAAATACTCCGCCTGCGCATGCCCGAAATAGAAGCCCGATACCGCCGACGTCGGCAGCATGGCGAAACTCTCGGTCAGCTCCAGTCCGGCGCTCTCCGCCTCCAGCAGATCGAACAAGGTGCGCTTGAGGCTATGCTCCGGGCATGCTGGATAGCCCGGCGCGGGCCGGATGCCGCGATAGTGCTCGCGGATCAGCGCCTCGTTGGTCAGCTGCTCGTCGGGCGCATAGCCCCACAGATCGGTACGGACGTGGCGGTGCAGGTCTTCGGCGAATGCTTCCGCCAGCCGATCCGCCAGCGCCTTTAGCAAGATGTCCGAGTAATCGTCGTTATCCGCCTTGAATCGCGCGATATGTGGTTCGATCCCATGGATGCCGACCGCAAAGCCGCCGATCCAGTCACCCGCCGGATCGACGA
>JBDSKT010000092.1:0-3979 GCA_039916765.1 Sphingomonas sp. | reverse complement strand
GCTTCGACCGAAAAGGTGACCGGGCAAATCTTCACGCTCAACCAGCTAAACAGGGCGCGAGCGCGCCACATGGGCGAGTGGTTTTCACACGATCCGGGCTGCCCGGTCAGCTAACCGGTCAGCTAAGGCTCGCCCCCGTAACGACGTATCAACGGTGTGTATTTCGTTGCCACCGGGATTGTTGAAACTGTTACACAAAGTCGTTACACATTTGATAGTGGCGATGAGTAAGAACCACGGATTTTGGCGGTTTTTCGGGGGTAAGCGGCGCTCCCCCTCGGCTCCACCATTCCAATGGAAATATGTATTGTCGCACCCGTTGATTGCGGCGAGGCGTTGAGATCCGGCTATGGCCTCGGGCTGTGACGTGGCGCGTCTGCAGACCGGCGCAGCAAGCGAGCTTGGTCGCTTGGCACCAACATTTTGTGCGTTTGGCGCAGTGCAAAGGAAGGTACAGGCGCGGCAGCGCGAGTTGCTGGCGGCGTGCTTGCTTGCGGCTTTGACCCAAAATAGCGATGGCTCGAGATTGGTCCGTTATTACAGTAACGGAATGCGCGCAAACTCGGTTTCCAGACCGTGGCCTTGATGCCCGAAAAAGCCAAACGCAGACGCGTCGGAACACGGACGTCCTACAGCATGCTCCGGATTACCGGTATATGCGACCGATCCTCAGCATCTTCCGTTGCAAATGGGACGCGGACCCCGCACCTCGCACGGCGTGTTCTCGTCCGCGCCTTCATCATTCGTCCACCCGCATGCGCTATCGGACGGTCGTAAGCGTATGATGCAGGCCGACACCCTTCCTCCCGACTCGCAGCCTGGCGGGGGGCTTGCCGCGAGTGTCGCAAGCGCCGTGTTCTGGCGATCCGGCAGCCAGATCGTCGCTCAGCTCAGCATGTGGGCATCGACTTTCTGGGTGCTTCGCCTGCTCGACCCGTCCGACTACGGCCTGTACGCGATGACGTCGGGCGTGATGGTGCTGCTCAGTTTACTCAACGGCCAGGGGTTTGCGGGCGCGCTGATCCGGGCCGAGACGATCTCGCCGCGCGATGTCCGCCAGACCTTCGGGCTACTTCTGCTGATGAACGGCGGCATTGCGCTGGCCCAGTTCGCCGTCGCGCCCCTAGTTGCGGCTTATTTCCGCTATCCTTTGGTCGGCACGATGCTGCGCGTGCAGACCTTGCTCTATTTTGCCAATCCGCTGATCGTGCTGCCCGGCGCGCTGCTCTCGCGCGGCCTGGATTTCCGGCGGCAGGCAAAGGTCAACATTGCTGCGGCGATCGTCGGCGCCGCTACCGCGCTGATCGGCGCGCTGTCTGGATTGGGCGTGTGGACCTTGGTCTGCGCGCCTTTGGCCTCGGCCTGGACCCGCGCGATAGGGATGACGATCGCGGCGCGGATGCTTGTCTGGCCGAGCTTTAAACTCGACGGGACGCGCGCGACAATCTGGTTTGGTGGGGCGATGTTGGCCAGCGATTTGCTCTGGCTGGTGCAGACGCAGGCCGATGTATTTCTTGGAGGCCGGATGCTTAACCCGCACTGGCTGGGCGTCTATACTACCGCGCTGTTCCTCGCGCAGATCGTCACCAGCAAGTTCATCCCCCCGCTCAACGAGGTCGCGTTTACCGCTTATGCCAGGCTGCGCGGCGATCCGGCCGGAGCGCGCCGCGCGTTCGAGACCTCGCTGGGAATCATCATGATGGTCGCCTTGCCTTTCTATTTCGGGCTGGCGGTGACGGCGCGGCCGTTCATCGAGACGATGCTCGGCGCCAAATGGGACGACACGATCCCGGTCGTCGTGATCCTCGCGCTCGCCATGCCCTTCCTAACGCTGCAAATCCTCTTCGCGCCGGCGACCACTGCGCTCGGCAATACCCGGATCCAGGTCTATGCAGCCGCTGCTGGCGCTGTGTTGATGCCCGCCGCGTTCGCCATTGGCATTCATTGGGGTGTGCTTGGATTGGCCTGGGCGTGGATTGCCGCGATGCCGTTGCTCACCGCATTCACTGCGATGATCGCCATGCCGTTGCTTGGCATCCGCGCCGCCGCGATCATCCGTGCGGTTGGGCCGCCGCTGTCTGCCGCGATTGGCATGGCGGTTGTGGTGGCCTTGCTGGATCGCGAACTGGGTGTGGCATCGCCGGCTCTGCGGCTGACGATTCTGGTTGCGGTGGGCGCTGCGGTGTACGGCGCGTTGGCCTTGGCCGTTGCGCGGCGGACCGTGATGGATGCGTTATCGCTGCTCCGACCGATGCGAGCGCGGTTCGGCTGATTTATTCGTGTGAGGGCTGGAGCACGAATGGTTGGCCGTCATCTCGCGCCACCACGGCCGCGGCGTATCCGGTCGGGGCGTCGCTCGCCGAGATCGCCCAGCCGGTACCGCCCGAGATGAGTTCGGCGGCTTGCGTTACAGACACTGCGAAAGCGTCCAGCGGGTACGATAGCCCGAGACCGATCGCCTTGACGAACGCCTCCTTCCGCGCCCAGCATGCGAAGAAGGCGTCGTGCGCAGCCGCTTTGGGCAGGCCAGCAAGCGACCGCCGCTCGGCGGGCGCGAACAGCCCTTCGGCGAGCGGACGCCAATCGATCGCAGGGTCAACGCGCTCGATATCGCAACCGATATCGACATCGGCGGTGGCTAGCATCATCCGGTCCGCCGAGTGCGACAGGCTGAATCGCGGGCCGTGGGGCAGCTCGGGCTTGCCGTGCGCGCTTACGTAGAAGCGCAACGCCTCGGGTGCCGCGCCGGTAAGAATGGCGAGTGACTGGCGCAGCTTCGCCCTGCGCACGATGTAACGACGTCGATCGTTCGCGAACCGAAAGCGCGCGGCGCGCGCGCGCTCCTGATCGTCGATTACTCGGGCGAATACCTCGAGTTCGGAACTGCTCGCGGCCAGCGACGCGAAATGAACCGCGACGGTTGCCATCGGTCAGCCCGCCGCGCGACGCGGCGCGCGCGAAACCGTCCGTAATGCGTCATTCAACAGGTCGGCGAAATGATCGACGTTCGGCGGTTCAAGCATCGTCCGATGGCCGCCATTGACGATGTGAGCATCAAACCGCCCGCGTACGAGCGCGCGCCAGTCTTCGACAAAATCGAGCACCGCTGGATGATCCGACGGCTGGAACAGGATAACGTCGCCAGCGTACGGCACCGGATCGTAGCGCATCGCGGCGCGATCGAGTTGGGTGCGCAGCTTTGGCTGGAGCACCGCCTCGCGCCCACCTCGCAGCGCCGCTGCATCCGACAGGCCGCGCAGCCGCTCACGAAAATAGCGCAAACGTTGCCCGGCCGGCTGCGCCATGGATTGTTCGATGTGAAACCGAAACTTGCTGACAAAAAAGCGGATCTCGCCAATTTGTCGCGATTTTACCGGATGGAAAGCGTGGACGAGCATCAGCAGTTCGACGTCGTCTCCCTGGGCGCGCATATGCGCCGCAGTGGCATAGGCGAGGATCCCCGACGTGCACCAGCCGCCGATGCGATAGGGCCCGTTGGGCTGCGCTTCGCGCAAGGTTGCCGCTACTAGCGAAGCGGCGGTCTCGAGCTTTTTGGGGCATCCTCCGGCGCGTTCAAGAATGGCATCGACTGAGACGCCTAGGAACGGCTGGTCTGCGCCAAGTCGTTCCGACAATGGCAGAAAGGTCGAGCCGCCATCGAGCCACAACAGCGGTGCCTGCGTACCGTGCGGTTGGATCGGGACGATCGGCGACGCCTCCTCGGCGGCGCGGCCGGACGCGATCAGTTCTGCCATGTCGAGCAGCTTGGGCGCGCGGAACAGCGCGCCCATTGGCAGCTTGATATTGTATTCGGCCTGGATGCGACGGAGCAGGCGCGCGATCAGCAGTGAATGGCCGCCGAGATCGAAGAAATCGTCGTGGCGCGACACGTCCTCGACCTTGAGCACCGCGCGCCAGATCACCGCCAGTCGCTCCTCGTCCGGGGTGGCCGGCGGATCGGTGTTGCGGGCCGACGACG
>JBDSKT010000091.1:0-6805 GCA_039916765.1 Sphingomonas sp. | reverse complement strand
CGACAATCTGTCCGACAATTTGGGTCTGAGCCTTTATATCTCGACGGCAGCGTTTGCAGTAGCACTGATCCTCACGTTCATCATTTGGTATCGCAGCGAACACACCCTCTCGATTCACGACATCACGAATTCGAGGCGCGAGGCATTCTACTGGGCAGCGATCCTGTTCACGTTCGCGCTGGGAACAGCATCGGGAGACCTGATCTCGGAACAGCTCAACCTCGGCTACGCTATTTCGGCGCTGATATTCGGCGGCACGATCGCGCTCATCACATTCGCCTATTACGTGCTGCGCCTGAACGCCGTCCTCGCGTTCTGGCTTGCTTATATTCTCACGCGACCGCTCGGCGCATCGATCGGGGATTTGCTGACGCAGGCGCCGAAAGATGGTGGCCTCGGGATCGGCACGTTCACCGTGAGTGGGATATTCCTTGCGATCATCGTCGGCTTGGTGGGATATCTGAGCTTCGCTCCAGCAGACTCGGTGGCCAGCCGAAGGGCCGAATGACGGCGCCCATGAGTAGGGGCCGCAGGCCGATGTCATCAGAGGAAGCGCACCAGCCGACCTGTCCGCAAGTTCTGGAGCCGTTTGCCGCCCGATCGGAATGTGACGTGAGCAGATCTGAGATCAGACCGAACAACTTCGGGTCACCGAGAGAACGAGCGCGGCTCGCGGCTGCGCTGAGCAACTTGTTGAGCGGCGGCCCATATCGCCTTGTTGAACTCATCGGACAGCAACGAAACAGGGGGGTAACTGGCGCGAGTCGAGCGACCACGCCACTTTTTTTGAACCCGTTCGCGAGATCATGATCGCAAGCTGGAGTCACATCGGCCCGACGGTCATCGCGGCTTTCCTGGCGTCAATGGTCGAATTCGTCGAGGCCTTGACCGTGGTACTGGCGGTCGGCGTGACGCGCGGCTGGAAAAGCGCGCTTGGCGGGACCGGCGTCGCATTGTTGCTCCTTGCCCTGCTGGTCGTAATTCCGGGGCCGGCGCTGTCGCGGGTTCCACTGCAATCTGTACAACTCGTCGTCGGCATGTTGCTGCTGCTCTTCGGGATGCGCTGGCTCAGGAAGGCCATTTTACGGTCGGCGTGCGTGATAGCGCTCCATGATGAGATGGCGGCTTATGCCAAGGAAACCGAAGCGATGCGTGCGGCGCCCGTGACGGGTTCGGCGTGGGACAGTATCGCGGTCCTCGCCGCGTTCAAGATCACGATGCTAGAGGGCATCGAGGTCGTTTTTATCGTCATCGCACTTGGCACTGGAGGCGCTGATCGCCTGATGCCGGCGATTGGCGGTGCGCTGGCCGCACTCGCGGTGGTGATTGTGCTGGGGCTTGCGCTTCGTCGACCGTTGTCGGCGATCCCAGAGAACGCCCTTAAGTTCGTTGTGGGGCTATTGCTGTCGGCGTTCGGCACGTTCTGGACCGGCGAAGGGTTGGGAATCGTGTGGCCGGGGGCAGATTGGTCAATCCTCGGCCTTATTGCTGGGTTCGCTATTACGGCGGCGCTGGCAGTCGGACTCGCCCGCGCGGCGCGCGTGAAGAACACCGTCCGGATGTCGCCATGAACGTCTTGCGTGCGATCATTTCGGAATTGATCGGCCTCTTCGTCGATGATGGATTGTTCGCAACATCCATCGTTCTGTGTGCTGCATTGGTCGGATTCTTCGCACCGGTCGCTGGCATCCCCGCGAAGTGGCGCGCCGTCCTGCTGTTTGTGGGTCTGGCCGTCATCCTAATCGAGAGCGTCTTGCGTCGTGCGCGCTCCTGACAAACCCAAATTTGGTTTCGTCGACCGTGGCTGTTACGCTTGGACGAACTTACGATCTAATCGGCCGTAAGTCGTGCAAAGTAGACAAGGTCACACGATTAGCTCCGCCGCGCCTAGTCCACCGAAAGTGCGTCTTGTTCGCTACGTGTACACGGCCCGTTGAAGTCGGTCGGTTTCCTTACGCCAGAATGGCAATCAATCGTGAAAAGCATTCGCCGCACCGCGTGTCATCAGCGTGTAACTTGATTTGCGCCACCCCGTAACAAAGCCGGCCTAGGTCGCCCCGACATGAATGGTTCGGGGGTCCTTATGCGTCGAATTACCTGTCATAAGTTGCTCGCCACCGTGAGCTTGACGGTCCTCGCTAGCGCGGCTCATGCGGAAACGGCATCCGCCCCAACAGCCTCTGATGGCACGCAGGTGCAGGCCTCAGCGCAATCCAGCGACATTATCGTCACCGCGCCGCGCCAGGAGGAAAAGGCGCGCGAGACGCAGAAGGGCGCTGCTGTGATCGTGAACGTGCAATCCGCCGACACGATCAAGAAATACCCAGACTACAACGCCGCTGAAGCGCTCGGTCGCATCCCTGGTATTTCGCTGTCGAGCGACACTGGGGAAGGCCGCTTTGTCAACATTCGTGGCATCGATTCAAACCTGAATGGCGCGACCTATGGCGGTGTGGTGTTGGTCGGAACGCACCCGGCCAATACGGTCGCATCGGGAACCGGGCGCGCGGTGGAATTCGACACGGTACCTACCGGGGCGATCGACGGTCTGGTCGTGTACAAGACGCTGTCGCCCGACCGTGAAGCCGAAGGATTAGGCGGACAGATCGACATCACGCCACGCACCGCCAAAAACGTCACAAAGCCGTTCGTCGATATCGAACTGGGCGCAGGTTACGAACCGTTGCACAAGCGTGCCGGCCCTTACAATGCCAGCATCGCCGCCGGAGCAAAGCTTGGCGACCTGTCGTTCGTGGTCACGGCCTCGCGCAAGGATGACCGTCGCGCCATCGACGATCTGGAGCCGAGCTATACCAGCGCCACTGGCAGAGACTTCGATCGTGTCGATTTTCGGCGCTATGATTACAGCCGCCGCCGCTTTGGCTATGGCGGCGAACTGGATTACACTCCCAGCAACGATCACAGGTATTACGCCAGACTGAACATCGCTGGCTATACCGAAGGTCAGTATAAGCAGCATTTTTATGCGCAGTTTGATGGTAACCCTTCGGCACCAGATGCCAAGGGTTTTGCGACCGATGGCTTTCAACCGCAGATTGACGCTGTCAACGCGCAAGAGACTTTCCGGAATACGTTGGCGGCGGTCGGCGGTGAAGACCACTTCAACGACCTCGTGATCGATTACAGGGCCAGCTTCGTGCAGGGTACATACAACCAAGATTATTACACCGAAGCGCGTCTTTATGGCCAAGACATCTACACTGGTACGTATAACAACAGCAATCCGAATCAGTTCATTTTTAACCTTTACAACAATGCGGCATTGACTGTCCCATTCAAATCGTTTGACGCGACCGAGTATGGCGGTGCCAATGGCAAGGTGAATTTGACGAGGTTTGGCGAACACGATAATGACCATGAATATGCTGGCGTGTTCAACGCGCGTTATCCGGTCGCGCTGTTTGGTGGCACCGGTCAGATCAAGGCCGGCGTCAGCATTCGTCATCGCACTAAGAGTGTCGATGACTTTGGCGGTTCCGCGAGATTTGCCAGTGGATCGGGCATTGTCCTTTCGGACTACGCATCGAGCGTTCCGCAGCCCGACAATTACTATTTTGGGCGCTACCCCACTGCTCCTGTCATCAACCTCGGCGCGATCGCCAATCTGGTCAACTCTCAGATTCCGGCGCTGACGCCAACACTCAGCCGCGATTTCCGTGACAAGGAAAATGTCACCGCCGGGTATCTGATGTATACGGGCGAATTCGGCAAACTCGGCGTGTTGACCGGCGTGCGTATCGAAACAACCGACGCGACTTATGGCAACTACCTGACGACGACCCCGGCAAACGGCCCGAGCGTCACCAATTTTGTCAACAACGGAAAAAAATATACAAACGTATTTCCTACGTTGCAGTTGAAGTATAAATTCAGCGATGATCTGCAATTTCGTGCCACATATTCGACCGGAATTGCACGCCCGGGCTTCAATCAAGCCGGTGGAAATGCTGGGATTGATTTCACGGGAGTGCGCCCCGTCTATTCGGCGGGCAACCCCAACCTCAAGCCGACTACCGGCAACAATTTCGATCTCGATCTGGAATATTATCTTCCGCATGGCGGAATCATCCAGATTGGCGCGTTTGACAAGGAGTTCAAGAACTACATCTTTGCCAACGTGCTGACCAACCAGACCAATCCGATTTTTGGCGGAGTAAAGGGCGACTTTGTAACATACGTCAACGAGAGCGCCTATGCGCGCGGGATCGAACTGGCCTACCAGCAGAAACTGGAATTCCTTCCCGGCCTGCTTGGCGGGCTCGGCGTCGAAGCCAACCTCACGTTGGTCAAATCGCACTTCCTCGAATACAGCGCGGCGGCCAACGGCACGGATCAATATGGCAGCTTGCCGGGCACATCGAACGTGACCTGGAACCTGGCCGGGTTTTATGAACGTGGCCCGGTCAGCCTGCGCCTCTCGGCCCAATATGTCAGTTCCAGCCTGTTTTCGTATGGTGGTGATCGCACCACCGACGTGATCCAGGCCGCCCGCACAACGATGGACCTCACAGGTAGCTACAAGTTCACCAAAAACTATGAAGTGTACTTTGCCGCCAAGAACCTATTGAATACAGCATTGCGCTACAACTATGGGGACTCGGCCCGTCCGCAGCAAATCGAATATTATGGACCGACCTACGAGGCGGGGGTCCGCATCAAGCTTTAGCCGTGCGCCTGAAGAGCGATTGTGGATTCGAACAAAGGGTCGAACCTGAACGGGTAGCCACAACAAAATTGGTAATTCCAAAGTCGCGCGGCGCCCAACACATGCCAGGACGCCGAAGCGTTGCGGTTAGGCCGCGAACAAGATCGAAAGGATCCGTCATGAAGATCGGGATTGCAACATTGGCAATGGCTGCTGCGATGGCAGCCCAACCGGCGGCAGCTCAACCGGCGGGGGCAGCTTTCGAGAAGCTCGCCTCGATTCGCGCGCCCGACGATCGCTGGGATTTTGCGAGCTGGGACGCGGGCCATCGTTTTGTGCTGGTTGCGCATGGCAAGGACGTGCTCGTGATTGATCCCGCTCATCCCGAAGCGGTTCGAGCGATCGGCTCGCTGCAGGGCGCGCACGGAGTTGTTGCAATCCCGGGCACCACCAACCTACTGGTCACGAGCGGCAAGGACAACACTGCGCGCGTCATCGACGAGATCACCGGCAAGGAGATCGCGAGCATTGCGGTCGCCGCCGATCCGGACGCGCTGATCCTTTCGGCTGACGGGCGCCGGGCCTACATCATGGCGGCCAAGGGTGGCACGATCTCGATTGTGGACCTGGTCAAGAACACCGAGGTTGGCCGGATCGCGCTTAAAGAAGGGCTGGAAGTGCCGGTCCTAGTCACACCCGGCCTGCTCGCCGTAAATGACGAGGATGCGAACGAGATCGAATTGGCGGACTTGCAGGCCAGGAAAGCGGCGGGCACTATCAAGCTGACCGGGTGTGAAGGGCCGACCGGGCTCGCTTACGATTCCGCGACAGGCCTCGCGCTCAGCGCATGCGCCAATGGCAAGGCCGCGCTGGTCGATCTTCGCGCGCGCCGCTTGGTCGAACTGTTGCCGATCGGCGACGGCCCCGATACCGCGATCTGGGACGCCAACCACAAGCGTTTCTTGGTTCCCTGCGGCAAGAGCGGGACGCTCTCGGTCATCAGCATGGACGGCCGCAAGCCGATCATCGAAGCGGCTGCAACGACCGAAACGAGCGCGCGTACCGCCGCGTTCGATCCGGCAACGGGCCGTGTCTATCTTCCCGCCGCGCGCTTCGGCCCGGTGCCCGCAGGGGCCAAGCGCGGCGCAATGGAAGCCGGGAGCTTCCATGTTCTGGTCCTCGCTCCAAGAAGTTAATGGCCAGCCACGATCGGGGTGGGGTGATTTTGACCACACGGCCACAAGCGGCCAATGTGAAGACGTTCGCCTTGGGGCTGTTGGCTCCTGCGACCGATGACTGGGACATTAACTCACGGCTGGCTTTAGCGCCCACGTGCTGCAGCTTTATAAACACGAAGATGGGTGCCCAATCTGCGTTTAGCCCACAGAAGGCTTACTAATAAAGCAACAATTATCTTGAATCTAGGCGTCGTGGACAAAGGGTATCCATAGTTTGATTGAGGCGAGCGTGACGAAGCCGAGGTAGGATTCCCTGCTCTTGTCGTAGCGGGTGGCGCCGCGCCGCCAGTTCTTGAGTTTGCTGAACAGACGCTCGACGAGATTGCGCCAGCGGTATTTCTGGCGGTCGTGCGGGATTGGTACGCGGCGGTTGCTTGGCGGGGATGACCGCCTCGACGCCCGCCGCTGCGATCTCCGCGCGTATGGCATCAGCATCATAGCCCTTGTCGGCGAGCAATGCCTCGATCCGGTCGCCGAACATCCGGCACATCATGCGCCTGCCCCGGCGTCAGGACGAAGCCGAGTGGCCGACCGTGTCCGTCGCAGCGGGTGTGGAGCTTGGTGGTGAAGCCGCCGCGCGACCGGCCAAGCCCTGGGCCTCTTGATCTCCTTTTTTAACCCGACGGCGCGGCCTGACAGCTTTCAGTAGGGCGATCCGCGAAAGCTGACGTCGACAAGTTAGTCGATCGAACAGGCCGAAGTGGGTAGCTTGCGGACCGACAGCTTTCGAAGCGTCCTTCGAGGCCATGGCCGAATCGGTGGTTGGGCTCCGGCGCTCCACTGTTATGAACGCCGGAGACCCTGCCGCGCGCTAAATCAATAGCTGCGGCCGTTGTGCTTTAGACGACGGATCAAATGTCCATTCTGCATTTGCATATGCCTGAGGCGATAGCGCTGACGC
>JBDSKT010000090.1:0-5238 GCA_039916765.1 Sphingomonas sp. | reverse complement strand
ACAGACGTCTATCGCGTCAGGCGGCGCATCGATCGGGATGAAGCGATCGCGCAGCGCGCGCGCGGCTTCCGCAATCTCGATGCTCGTCTCGCCGCGATCCGACAGCGCGATCAGGAAGTCGGCGATTGCCTCCTCCGACGCGCGCGCGTCAAGAATGTCGGCGAACGCTTGCCGCGCTGTTTCGTGACTGAGCGGCGTTTCCGGGTTGGGAAGGTATGTGAAATTCGTCATACCAGCGCCCGGTTGGGCACACCCGCAATCTTGAGGAAATTGCCCAGCAAGGTGTGGCCGTGCTGGGTGGCGATGCTTTCCGGGTGGAACTGCACGCCGTGGATCGGCAGCGTCCGGTGGCGAAAACCCATCACCGACCCGTCGTCGGCGGTCGCGTTGACCAGCAGGTCGTCGGGAATTTCCTCGACGACGAGCGAGTGGTAACGCGTGGCGGTGAAAGGCGAGGGAACGCCCGAGAATAGCCCGCTGCCATCATGCGTGATCGGCGACGTCTTGCCGTGCATCAGCCCGCCGCGCACCACGCGTCCGCCAAAATGCTGACCAATCGCCTGATGCCCGAGGCATACGCCGAGCAGTGGCTTTTCCGCAGCCGCGCATGCGGCGACCAGATCGAGGCTGATCCCGGCCTCGTTCGGCGTGCGCGGCCCCGGCGAAATGAGAAAACCCTGCGCATTGCTGGCAATCGCGTCCGCCGCGCTCAGCGCGTCGTTGCGCATGACCTTCACGTCGGCGCCCAATTCCATCAGATAATGGACCAGGTTCCAGGTGAAGCTGTCGTAATTGTCGATGACCAGGATCATTGCGCTGGCCGCTACCGGTTTTGACCCATCCCCACAATCGCCTCTCGACAATCGCGCCCAGCGTCACCACCTGCCGTTCAGCATGGAGCAATCCCGTAACGAAGACGTTGGCGCTTTCAAGGAGTGGTACCGCATGTCCCGATTGATCATAGCCATCGCGCTGCTCGCCGCTCCAGCCGCCACCTTGGCGCAGACCTCGCCGGAAAGTGGCGCGAGCCAGAAACAGGCCGAATCGGGTCAGCCGCCCAAGCGGATACGCGACATTTCGCTCGGCGCAGGGCAGGCTTGCCCCAAGGCCGCGGGTGATGAAATCGTCGTCTGCCACCGGCTGGACGAGCCGTACCGGATCCCGAAATCGCTGCGTAACGAGCATCCCATTCCCGCGCAGAACCAGAGTTGGGTCAATCGCACCGCGACGATGGACGAGGTGGGGCGCCGGGCGGGCGGACTTCCCGATACCTGTTCCCCGGTCGGCTCTGGCGGGCAGACCGGCTGCGCGTTGCAGGCGGCGCAAAACTGGGCCGCCGAGAAACGCGCGCGCAAGGCCGAGACGCAAGACCAGTAAGGCCTATCGATCGGTCTCCGCTTCCGTCGCCCGGGCAATTGCCTCGCGTGCGGCGGCGAGGAGCGCGCCTGCCTTCGCCTCGCATTCGCGTTGTTCGTAGTCGGGGACGCTGTCGGCGACGATACCCGCGCCGGCCTGGACGTGCATTGTCCCGTCCTTGACCACGGCGGTGCGCAACACGATGCACGAATCCATCGATCCGTCAGGTGAGAAATAGCCCACGCCGCCGGCATAGGCACCTCGTACCTCGCCCTCCAGTTCGGCGATAATCTCGCAGGCGCGCACTTTCGGGGCGCCCGAAACGGTCCCGGCGGGAAACCCGGCGAACAGCGCGTCGAGCGCATCATGCTCCGGCGCGAGACGACCGACGACGTTCGAGACGATGTGCATCACGTGACTGTAGAATTCGACACCGTAGCTGGCGGTGACCTGCACGCTGCCGGAATCCGCGACACGGCCGACATCGTTGCGGCCGAGATCGAGCAGCATCAGATGTTCGGCACGCTCCTTGGGGTCGGCGAGCAGCGCGCGGCGATTGCTCTCGTCTTCGGCCGCCGTGGTTCCGCGCGGGCGCGTGCCGGCGATCGGGCGGATCGTGATTTCGCCATCGCGCACGCGAACGAGGATTTCGGGCGAAGAACCCGTCAGCGTGAAACCCGGCAGATCTAGATGATACAGGAATGGTGATGGGTTGATGCGCCTGAGCGCGCGGTAGAGTTCGAAGGGCGGCAGCGCGAACGGCGCGGTGAAGCGCTGCGCGAGGACGACCTGAAAGATGTCGCCCGCGACGATATAATCCTTCGCTTGGGCGACCATCTCTGCATAGCGGCCCGGCGGAAGCGCTGGAGCGAGCGCGATCTCGCTTGCCGCCACATTGCGTACCGGCGGCGATAGCGCCGAGCGGGACAGTCGCGCCGCGACCGTGTCGAGCCGTTTCTCGGCTTCTGCCACGATCGCATATGGGTCCCGCGCGGCGTCGGGCCAAACTGGCGCGACGAGAAACAACGCATCGGCCAGCCGGTCGAAGATCAGCACCACGGTGGGGCGCACGAACATCATGTCCGGCAGGTCGAGCGGGTCCTTTTCCGGTCGCGGCAAATGTTCAACCAGCCCGATCGTCTCGTAGCCGAAATAGCCGACCAAGCAGGCGAGCGCGAGGGGCAGCTCGGGCGGGACGTCCATGTGGCACGACGCGACTAACGCGCGCAGGGCGTCGAGCGTCGGCGCGTCGCATGGATCGAACTCGTCGCGTGCCGTTGACCAGCGGCGATTGATTTCGGCGCGATGCCCCCGTGCCCGAAACACCAAGTCTGGCGCGAGACCGATCAGGCTGTGCCGCCCGCGCGTTTCGCCCGCCTCGACCGATTCGAGCAGGAAGTCGCCTCGTCCCGGCTCGATCAGCTTCAGCGCGGCGGCAACCGGAGTTTCGGTGTCGGCGATCTGCCGGCGCCAGACGAGCGCGGGCCGGCCCGCGGCAAGCGCCGTGGCGGCGCCGTCGCGCAATTCGGTCTCGCGATCAGGGTTGATCGGGGCTCGCCTGGCCGGACAGCGCCGCCTTGATCCCGGCAAGCGCCGCTTCATTTTTCGACATGCCGACGACGCCGCGAACCGCCTTGCGAAACTGTGATACGTATTCGAGACCGACTTGCCGCGACAGATCGCCTGACACCGCGGTCACCACATTGGCGTTGCCTGCCGCGTTGCCCGGCGTGATCTTGTCGAGGAAGATGATCAGATATGCGGCATGATCCGGCGCCTCGAGCAGCTTGGCCTGGCGCGCGCCGAGGTTGAACAGCATTACCAGGGGCGGCGACGGGTTCCCTTGGGCGGCAGCAAGCTGCGCACGTGCTGCGGAAATCTTCTGGATCGGCGGTGTTTTCAAGCCCGTCGCGGCGAGTGCTTGCACGAAAGGCACCCCGCTGTTGACCTGTGCGACGACTTTGCTCGCGGTTGCGCGCGCGGCCTGTTCGGCGCGATCTGCGGTGAAGTCTTTCACGACCGTGTCGCGGATCTGCGCCAACGGCTTGGGCGCGGCCGGTACGATATGATCGAGCGCGACGATGGCGAAGCTGGTCTGGTCGATCGGCGCCAGTTGCGGCCCTTGCGCGGGGTCGAGCGTGAAACCGGCGGCGAGCACCGGGGCCAGCTTGACGTCGGGCTTCGACGCCGGGTCGTCCGGGTTTGTACCGACGGCTGTCAACGTGGGTGTCGTGATCGCTGTGAGCTTCTGCGCCGCGACGACATCGCCAAAGCTCGACTTGCCGTTCAGTGCGTCGTCGAGCGCGTCGTGTACCCGGCCGAGCATCTTCACCGTTTTGATCTTGGTCAATGCGGCGACGATCTCCGGCTTGGCCTGGTCGAGCGTCTTGCCCGGATCTTGGACGACCGTCTCGACCTTGGCGACGATAAAACCGAGTGGCCCTTTGACCGGCCCGACCACGGTACCCTTGGCCGCAGCGAAGACGGCGTTGGCGATTTGCGGCGAGGTTTGCGCGGCATAGCCGCCCTTGTCGATCGATTTGACGTTGGCCGATGCAAGACCGGCGCCCTTGGCCGCGGCATCAGCCGAAGTGCCGGCCTTGATCTTTGCGGCGAGCGTGTCGGCGGTCGCCTGGTCGCCGACGACGATCTGGCTCAGCGAGCGCTTTTCCGCCGGGAGGTATTTGGCTCGTTGCTGCTGATAAGCGGCGGCGACCTCGGCATCGCTCGGCGTCGCCTGCGCCTTGACCGTCTCGGGCGAGACGACGGCATAACGGATCGCGCGCCGTTCCGGTACGGTGTAGCGCGCGGCGTTACGCCGGTAATAAGCGGCAAGCTCGCCATCGGTCGGCGCAGCGCCGGCGGCAAGCGCCTTGGCCGGGATCAGCCCGACTTCGCCGTCTCGCCGTTCTAGCAATAGCGAAGCGTAGGTGGAGGCAAGACCAGTCGGAATGTGCGAGTTACCGATCGGCGCGAGTTGTTGCTGCGCTAGCGAATCCTGCACGAGTTGCTGCTTGAGCGCATCGTAACTCGTCTGCCGGGCCGCAAGATAATCGTCGAACTGGCGCTGACTGAACTTGCCGTCCGCACCCTGGAAGGCGGGCGCGGAGGCGAGTACGCCTTTCACATAGGCGTCGCCGACCGACAGGCCCTGGCTGCGTCCGAACTGATCGAGCGCGAGCAGGTCGATCAATTTGTCGAGCGTCGCGTCGAACCCGCCCGCGCCGACATATTGCGCCAGTGTCAGCTGCGGGGCCTGCTGCTTATAATTATTGAAATCCTCATCGACGCGGCTGCGCACGTCGGCGGCAGATACCGCAACCTTGCCGACGTTGATGGGAGCGTCTCCGCTCGCGCCGCCGGCATTGTGGCCCAGGCCGATAATGTCGCCCATGCCGAACAGCAACGCGAAGGTCGCAAGCAACAGCGCGCTGATCACCACGCCGGCCTTCGAATTGATCATGCGGCGGAAGAAACTCATCATGGCGGGCAAGGGCCGATCTATTGTGGCGAAGGAAGTTCCGGCTGCTTTACGGGGACGTGGGGGCAGCTTCAAGCTTGTGCGCGCGGGGTGTAACGCTAAGCCGACGCAAGGGACGCGAAAGGAGTGCGGATGCGACGTAAGCTGGTGGCGGGGAATTGGAAGATGAACGGCGACTTGGCGAGCCTCGTCGAGCTGCAAGGGATTGCGTCGGCCGCATTGGGCAATCAGGACGTCGATGTCGCGATCGCGCTTCCGGCGACGCTGATTGCGCCGGGCGCGGCGCTTGCGCCCGGCCTTACAATCGGTGCGCAGGACGTGCATCCGGCCGACAAGGGCGCGCATACCGGTTGCGTCTCGGCACCGATGGTCAAGGAAGCAGGCGCTGTTTTTTCGATCGT
>JBDSKT010000089.1:0-3234 GCA_039916765.1 Sphingomonas sp. | reverse complement strand
TATACCAACCAGCGGCTTGACCTGACTGCCAACAACGGCACGGTCACCACCGGCAACCACTACAATCTCGACGGGTACCGCGTCGGTGCCGGCGTCGAGGAAGCGCTGAGCCGCAACACCTACGCCAAGGTTGAATATCGCTATTCAAACTACGGCAATGCGCGGCTGGAATATGCCAACGGCGCCAACACCAACAATTTCAACGTCGATACCGATCGTCATCAGATTATGGCCGGCGTAGGCGTGCGCTTCTAACGCTCGCCTCAAACCAAGACAAAGGAGGGCCGGGGCGCTTGCTCCGGCCCTTTTTATCGTTAAGGAAAGGAGACGGCGAACTGCCCCCGGCATACGACGCTCGGCGGGAAAGGAATGGGGGCGGCGGCTCCGGGGGACAGACGATGAAGGCGACGATCGAACGCGCAACGCTCCTCAAGGGACTGAGTCACGTTCAGTCCGTGGTAGAGCGGCGCAATACCATCCCGATTCTGTCTAATGTGCTGATCGAGGCGACCGCGGACGGCGCCCTGAAGCTGATGGCGACCGATCTGGACCTGCAAATCAATGAAAGCGTCGCCGCCGCGGTCGATCAGCCGGGCGCGACCACCGTTTCCGCGCACACACTGTTCGACATCGCCCGCAAACTGCCCGAAGGCTCGCAGGTGTCGCTCGCCGCCGCCGACGGCAAGATGACGATCATGGCCGGTCGCGCCAAGTTCCAGCTCGGCACGCTGCCGCGCGACGACTTCCCGGTCATCGCCGAGGGCGAGCTGCCGGTGAGCTTCGAATTGCCCGCCGACACTTTGAAGCAGATCATCGACAAGACGCGCTTCGCCATCTCGACTGAAGAAACACGTTACTACCTCAACGGCATTTTCCTGCACGTCGCCGACGACGGCGCCACTCCGGTACTGAAGGCGGCCGCGACCGACGGTCACCGCCTCGCCCGCGTGACGATGCCGCGCCCCGACGGCGCCGAGGGCATGCCAGACGTGATCATCCCGCGCAAATGCGTTGCCGAACTGCGCAAGCTGCTCGACGAGATCGACGGCTCGGTCGGCGTGTCGCTGTCGCCGACCAAGATCCGCTTCGACCTCGGCCAGGCGCTGCTGACCTCCAAACTGATCGACGGCACGTTTCCCGACTACAGCCGCGTCATCCCGACCGGTAACGACAAGATCCTCAAGATCGATCCGCGCAGCTTTGAGGAAGGTGTGGACCGCGTCTCGACCATCGCCACCGAAAAGACCCGCGCGGTCAAGATGGGGCTCGACCGCGACAAGATCACGCTATCGGTGACCAGCCCGGAAAACGGCACCGCGGCGGAGGAAGTCCCCGGCGAATATGCTGCGCAGGGGTTCGAGATCGGTTTCAACAGCCGCTACCTGCTCGACATTTTGGGGCAGATGGAGGGTGACACGATCGAGGTGCACTTGGCAGACGCCGCCGCGCCGACGCTGATCCGCGAAAACGACAAGTCCTCGGCGCTGTATGTGCTGATGCCGATGCGGGTCTAAACCCGCCCGTTCGCGGCGATGATTTCACGCGTATTCCAACATTGCAAGGGGTGGCCCTTGGCGGATTCGAGACGTGCGGGTGTTGGACGAGGCGCCGCTGGCTAGCAGCCCTTTCCGCCTCTGCCCTAGGGGATAGCCGAAACCCTTCGCCGAGGAAATTTAAATGCAGGCTCTGGACGGGAAAGTCGCGCTCGTGATCGGCGGAACGCGCGGGATCGGCGCCGCGATCAGTCGACGGATGGTGGCCGATGGCGCTTCGATCGGAGTCATATATTTGAGCCGGTTGGAAGATGCCGATCGCCTTGGGAATGCGTTCAGCGCGAGCGGAAGCGATGCCTTGATGGTGCAAGCCGACGTCAGCGATGCTCAGGCGCTCGATGGGGCGATCGACCGAATAACAAGTCATTTTGGCCGGCTGGATGTACTCGTGAGCGTTGCCGGCACGGCGATCGTGGGGCCGCTTGAGGCATATGCGGATGACGCTTTCGACCTCACTTTCGGGCTCAATGTCAGGGCGCCTTTCCTCGCGGCGAAGAAAGCGGCGAGCCTGATGACCGAGGGCGGACGGATTATTACGATCGGCAGCATCGTGGCGGACAGGATGCCCGGTACTGGCGGGACGCTCTATGCTGCAAGCAAGGCGGCTTTGGGGGGCATGACGCGCGGATTAGCGCGCGATTTGGGCCCACGCGGCATTACCGCCAACTTGGTGCAGCCCGGCCCGATCGACACCGAACGCAACCCGGCAGATGGTCCCAATGCAGCCGCCAATCGCCGTCCGCTCGCCCTAGCTCGCCACGGAACACCCGACGAGGTCGCTAGTCTCGTGGCGTATTTAGCGTCTTCCGAAGCAGGCTTCGTAACAGGCGCCACCTATAATATCGATGGCGGTTGGAGCGCATGACGGGAGCGCGATTTTGCGAACGATACGATGTCATAAGTAAGCGGCAGACAATGGTCCTAAGCGATCAGTGCTGAGCCCTTGACGGTCGGCTTACATTCGCTTACTGACATACTTGTCAATAAGGATTGCGTCGATGACCAAGCTACCTCCTTTCCCCGGCACGACCGGACACCGCGACTGGCGCACCGCGTTCGACGGGATCAGGAAACTGATGGCGAACGGCGACGACACCACGCAGGTGTTCCGCATCATGCGCGCGCTGAACGTGGGCAACGCGCCGATGAATTATGCGCGCTTTATCGCCACCAGCGACGGAGGGCGGATGGCGTATGAGCGCAAAGAGCTCGCCCAATTGTTCGCACAGGCTGGCTATGCCAAGCAGTTCGCGCCCGGCACCGTGGGTGCGGCGTACAACCATTTCCTCGAATCCACCGGCTATTCGGCTGATGGCCTTGCCGATGTGTCGCGGATCAACGCCGAGGAGGACATGCCCCACCCTTATGCCTGGTTCGGGCGACGCGTGCGCGACACGCATGACATCTGGCACGTGCTCACCGGATACAAGGCCGATGAGAGCATGGGCGAGGCGGCGCTGGTCGCCTTCTCCTACGCGCAGGTCGGCGGCCTTGGTTGGGCGCTCATCGGCGGCGCGGCCGCGCTCAAGAGCATCCGCGTGACCAAGGGTACGCTGTTTGCGAAGGCTGTGTGGGAAGGCTATCGCCACGGTCAAAAGGCGAAATGGATTTCAGGTGAGGATTACGAGCAACTGCTGCACGAGCCGCTAGATGCGGTGCGTGCGCGGCTGAACATCGCGAC
>JBDSKT010000088.1:0-3503 GCA_039916765.1 Sphingomonas sp. | reverse complement strand
AAGCGGCCGCGACTCGCCCCCGGGCTCGTTCCAGCGCCGCGCGAGCCGCGCGGCCCTCCGCATGAGGTGAGGACGCGTTGGCCCAATTCGCCATTCCTTCGCGCACTGCCTCGATCGTGGCAGGCAGCATCGGCGTCGTCGCTGCATGATCGAGATAGGTGCGTATCGCCAAGTCCAGCCTTTCGGTGTCCGGCAGAATGATTGCGCCGGCGCGCGCCTTCCCTATATAGCGCCCAATTCCGCGCGCCCAGCGCGACCAGCAAATTCGTCAGCAGGTCCTATGCCAGAAGTCATATTTCCCGGCCCCGAGGGTCGCCTCGAAGGTCGTTTTTCACCCGCACCGCGTCCGCGCGCGCCGGTCGCGATGATTCTCCATCCGCATCCCCAGGCGATGGGCACGATGAACAACCGCATAGTGCAGGAACTCTACAAGACGTTCCAGCGGCGGGGTTTCGCCGTGCTGCGCTTTAATTTTCGGGGCGTCGGCAAGAGCCAGGGTGTGTTCGACAACGGCATCGGCGAGCTGTCGGACGCCGCAAGCGCGCTCGATTGGGTGCAGAGCTTCCACCATGAGGCATCCACGACGTGGATCGCCGGCGTCAGTTTCGGCGCCTGGATCGGTATGCAGCTCTTGATGCGCCGCCCCGAAATTCGTGGTTTCATCTCGGTGGCGCCGCCGGCGAACATGTACGACTTCACCTTTCTGGCGCCCTGCCCGGCAAGCGGCATTATCATTCAGGGCGAAGCCGACGAGGTGGTCACCCCGGGCGCGACGCAGAAGCTGGTCGATAAACTGCGCACCCAACGGCACATCACGATCCACCACGATACGATTCCCAGGGCGAACCATTTCTTCGAGCATGAAATGCCCGAGCTGATGGGCAGCGTTGACAAATATCTCGATATGCGGCTGGATCCGAATTCGCCCATCCGGTGATGGTGCGGCGAGTAAGGCGACGTTGGTTCCGCATGACGCAATCCGCCATCGACCCGGGCGTGAAACCGGCGTGGCGGCTTACCGCACGACCGATGGATCGAGACGAATGACAGCCACGGCGATCCGCCAAATTGGCCCTCGAAATATCGACGATTTTCGCGCGATGCTCGCGATGTTTGGTGATGCGTTCGACGATGTCGAAACCTACACCGCGGCGCAACCAGCCGATTCTTATCTACACAATTTGCTGTCCGCCGACACGTTCGTGGCATTGGCGGCATTTGCCAATGGGTCGGTGGTAGGCGGCCTTGCAGCTTATGTGCTGCGCAAGTTCGAGCGCGCCCGTAGCGAAGTCTACATCTACGACCTTGCCGTGACGGAGCAATATCGCCGCCGCGGTATCGCGACCGCACTGATCGACGCCCTCAAGCCGATCGCGCGTGCCAGCGGCGCGGAGGTCATCTTCGTGCAAGCCGACTTGGTCGATCCCCCAGCAATAGCGCTCTATACCAAGCTCGGCGTGCGTGAGGACGTGTTGCACTTCGACATCGCCACGCGCTAACCGCCGCTCACAGCGTCCAGATCAATACGTTGGCGACCAGCACCGCTGCCATTGTCAGCATGAGCAGACCCTTCCGCTGATCGCGTCCCTTGGCGATAAGGTATCCGCCGCCAAGCGCGCAGGCGAAGGCCGCGAGCATCGAAATCGATAGCGCAGCGGGTTCGAACCAGGTCATCGTGACGCTTCGCCCGATGCCAGGAAAGCCGCCTTAACTCCGGTCGTTCCCGCCAACACGCGAGCATAGGCCTCGCGATCGACATTTCCGCCGGACAGGATGATCAGCGTTGCCGGTTCAGCCAACACCTTGCCAGCCAGCAATGCGGCAAGCGCGACCGCTCCGCCGGGTTCCACGACCAGCCGCAGCCGCTCCGCTGCCCAGCGCTGCGCCCTGGCCACCTCTTCTTCGCTTACCGCCACGCCGGTGGCATCGCGACGCGACAAGACGTCGAACGTCAGTTGCGAAACGCGCTGCGTTTGCAGCGCGTCGCACGCTGTGGGCGGCGGGTTCGGCCCGACCGATTCTATCCAGCTTGCTTCGAGCGACCGCCGCATGTCGTCCCAACCCTCCGGCTCGACCACGGTAATCGCCGCGTCGGGCAAGGCCAGGGCAACCCCCGCCGCCAACCCGCCGCCGCCGCACGGTATGATGACGCGCGCGGGCTTGCTCAGCCCCGCCGCCTCCATCTGCGCCGCCGCCTCGACTCCGGCGCTGCCCTGTCCCTCGATAACCCAAGGATCGTCGAAGCTCGGCACCAGCACCGCGCCGCGGGCCTCTGCGAGTGCGGCGGCGATTGCCTCACGGTTCTCCGTCGCGCGATCATAGCTCACGACTTCGGCTCCCAGCGCCAAGGTGCCTTCGCGCTTTGAAGTGGGCGCGTCCGACGGCATCACGATTACCGCCGGCATCTCCAGCCGCTTGGCGGCCCAAGCCACCCCTTGCGCGTGGTTACCCGATGAGAAAGCGACCACGCCCTTTTCGCGCAGACTCGGATCAATCGCGGTGAGGCGGTGCCACGCCCCACGCAACTTGAACGCTCCGATCGGCTGCAAGGATTCGGCTTTAAATGCTACCTCCACCCCATTGATTTCGGACGTAAAAAGGGGAGATGGCGGCAAAATGGCGGCAAGCTTTGCGGCGGCATCACGCACGCCCGCGCGGGTCGGTTGTCGCAGAATCGTCACGTAACACCTCCTTGGGCCGATAATCGCTTTACATACGCGAAAGTCGATCCTATTTCGCCCGTCCGCTGCCCCATGGGACTTCCACCGCAAGGCAGTGAATCGTTAGCTGAAGACCGGGGTCTTTCCCCCGGCACTGGAGGTCCCTTGAGTTGCACAAGAATCATAGCGCGCTGGGGTTAGCGACCACCCATTCGACCGCCCTTTCCGGCATCGAAATCGCTAAACTTGGACCGGTCCAGCCGGTCACGCTAATTCGTCCGCATGCGGCATCGCGCGCGGCCCGGTTCTTCGCGGAGAAGTTCCCAGGTCGTTCGATGTATGCCGTGAAGGCGAATCCGTCCCCTGCGTTGCTGCAGATACTGTGGGACAATGGCATCACGCATTACGATGTCGCCTCGATTGCCGAGGTGCGACTCGTCTCGCGCACGCTCCCCGGCGCCACGTTGTGTTTCATGCATCCCGTGAAGGCCGAGGAGGCGATTGCCGAGGCGTATTTCACACATGGCTGCAAGACTTTCAGCCTGGATTCGGTCGAGGAGCTCGAGAAGATCGAGCGCGCCACCCGGAATGCGGCAGACCTGACGCTATGCGTCCGGCTACGCGTTTCTTCCGAGCATTCCAAACTCAGCCTCGCGTCGAAATTTGGCGCGGCACCCGGCGAGACCAAGGAATTGCTGTTCCGCGCACGGCAGGTGGCGGACGCACTTGGCATCTGCTTTCACGTCGGCAGCCAGGCGATGACGCCGCAGGCATATGCGGAAGCAATGGAGCGCGTTCGCGCCGATTCGTAGAGACTTCCTGGCGCTTGCCGTATTGCGAAAA
>JBDSKT010000087.1:0-6441 GCA_039916765.1 Sphingomonas sp. | reverse complement strand
GCGGCGGCGATGACCCAGGTGCAGCGCACGACACACACGATCGATGAAATCGCGCGCACCACCAAGATGCTCGCGCTCAACGCCGCGATCGAGGCGCAGCGGGCCGGCGAATCGGGTCGCGCGTTTGCGGTCGTTGCCGACGAGATCAAGAAACTTTCGCGCGATACACAGACGGCCACGGACGAGATTTCCGTGACGATGGCACTGTTGTCGAACGAAGCCGAGGCGTTCGCCGCCGAGGTCGGCATCGGTGTCGAGCGCGGGCGTGATGCCGAACGCGGCTTTGTCGTGGCGACCGATGCCTTCGCCGAGGTGACGCAGATTGTGCAGCAGGTCGATCAGCAGACCGACGACATCGCGCGCTCGACCAATCTTATCCATGACGGCGTGTGCCGGCTGGGTGACGAACTCGACGGTTTCTTCGGCGCGGCGACGGCCAATAGCGGACGGCTGAGCGATGCTCACGCCCGCATGATATCGCTGGAGGCGCAGGCGCACGGGGTATTGGATACGCTGGTCCGCTCAGGTTTCGAGACAGCGGACCGTGCTTTCGTCGATGCCGCGATCGGGTGGCGGGACAAGTTCGTCGCGATCACCGAGGCCGCCCTGACCGACGGTCGGCTCAGCGAGGCGGCACTGTTTGACGCCGACTATCGGCCGATCCATGGCTCCAATCCGCCGAGGTTCGACACTGCGCTGAACGCTTTCGCCGACGCCGCGTGGCGTCCCCAACTCGACCTGATCCTGGGGGCCATGGAAGGCGTCGTGTCGACCGCGGCGACTGATCGCAACGGTTACCTGCCCACACACACGACGCGGTATAGTCGCGCACCGACGGGCGACCCGGTGCATGACGCGGCCTATTGCCGCAACCGCCGCATTTTTTCCGATGAAACCGAAGACATCGCCAAGGCGAGCACCAAACCGTTCCATATCGCCGTGTTCCGCCGCGAGCGGGAAGATGGCGGGTATGACGTGGTGCGTAACGTCTACGTCCCGATGATCCTGCGCGGACGCCGTTGGGGCGACCTCGAAGTAGCGTATCGGGTGGATTAGATCCGGGTCAGCCCTTGTTCTGCTGGCGCTTGGCCATGAAAGCCAGCCGCTCAAACAGCATCACGTCCTGCTCGTTTTTGAGCAGCGCGCCGTGGAGCGGCGGGATCGCCTTCGTCGGATCGCGGTTTTGAAGCACCTCGAGCGGCATATCTTCGTGGAGCAATAGCTTGAGCCAATCGAGCAACTCGCTGGTGCTTGGCTTCTTCTTCAGCCCCGGCACATCGCGGACGTCGTAGAAAATATCCATCGCCTTCGAAACGAGAAGCTTCTGGATGCCCGGAAAGTGAACATCCACGATCGCCTGCATCGTCGTTCGATCGGGGAACTTGATGTAATGGAAGAAGCAGCGGCGCAGAAAGGCGTCTGGCAGCTCTTTTTCGTTGTTCGACGTGATGACGACGATCGGCCGCTCGGCGGCGCGTACCGTTTCCTTGGTTTCGTAGACGTGGAATTCCATTCGATCGAGTTCCTGAAGCAGATCGTTGGGGAATTCGATATCGGCTTTGTCGATCTCGTCGATGAGCAGGACAGGGGGCTTGGGGCGGGTAAATGCCTCCCACAATTTGCCGCGGCGAATATAGTTCGAGATGTCGTGGACGCGCTCGTCCCCCAATTGCCCATCGCGCAGGCGGGCAACCGCGTCATATTCATACAGGCCCTGTTGCGCCTTGGTGGTCGATTTGACATTCCACTCGATCAACTCGGCGTCGATCGCCTTCGCGATTTCATAGGCGAGGACTGTCTTTCCCGTGCCGGGTTCGCCTTTGACCAGCAGCGGGCGGCGCAGCGTGACTGCCGCGTTGACCGCGACCTTGAGATCGTCGGTGGCGACGTAGCTCTGCGTGCCGTCGAAGCGCTTCATTCCAAGTCCCGTTCGGTTTCGAATATCGGGTTTGCGAATACCGGGAAATTGTCCGTCGGCGCAAGCGTGGTCGCCGTGCGCCTAGAAGCTATCCTCGGGCGCTGGCGCGTGCTTCGAGCAGGTCCCACAGGCCGCGGTGCTGCGCGAAAACTTGCTGCGCGCCAAACGCCATCGCGCGCTGGAGTGCAGCGGAATCACCGAGCGTGGCAACGATCGTCGCGACCTCTATTTCGTCGGGAAGCGCCGTGGGCTGGGGCTCGACGCCGAAACGCCGTGCGGCGTTGTCGAGCACCTCGCGAAATGCGAACCAGTCGATGATCAGCGCAACGGCGGCCCCGGTCGCGCAGCCCGCGCGATCCGAACGGGCGAGCATGTCGAACGCATGGCACTGCGCAACCAGCGCGGCATCGGTCTCGGCCTGGCCCGGCGTGGACGGGAGCGGCCCGGCGGCGGCGGTCAGCCGAGCGAGATATGCACGCTCGGTGGCGAAGGCTTCAGTGATTGCGCCGGTCCATTCGGGTGTCGCCCAGCTCGGAATGTCGCTCCGTGCGCGGGTGGCTTCATCGAACAGATCCGTCATCCGGCCGTGAACGGCGCAGAGCGCGTGGACCGCGTCGCTCAAGTCGCGCTGCGCTGCGCCGGGGCGGCTCAAACGGCACAAATGCGGATGACTGGCGCTGCCGTCGGCATTCGCCAGCCCGGCGATGACGCCCCAGCTGCCACCGATGCCTTGCGCCTGAGTCGATTCGAACGCCATGTTCCCCCGATTTCCTTCGCGCCGCCGAAAATCGCGAGCGCGCACCCGTTTCGGACCGAGGGATATACCGAAGCGCGTAAAGACGTGGTGTAGGTGCGGTTAAGGCTGTCTCAACCAGTCGGCGCGGTAACGAGCAAGGCCGTCACACCCTCAACCGCGAGCGTTGGGCGCCGCGCCGCCAGCCCGATGCGTACCGTGACGGGCGACGCGCGGTTGACCAGCAAGGCGGCGACGATGCCGCGCGGCATGCCGTCCGCGATCACGCCTTCGATCGCCTCGGCGACCGGCACGCGATCGGCGATATCGAGCAGGGTAACGAAGCGTACGCTGCCCAGCGCCTCGGCCGACACGCCACTGAGCGCGGCGAGATCGGGACCGGGTCGATCGAGATAGCCACGCAGGTTGATGTCGGTCAGCGCTGCCCCCGCGTAGGTTCCGACCGCCTGCCTAAGCGCCGCAACATCGGCGCGGACGGCGCGAAGTTCGCTGATCGCGCTTTCGTCGGTGCCGATAAGGACCACGCCGCCGTGGTAGGGCATGACGGATATCGTCAGCCTTCGATCGGGGCGCGACGCGGACGGCAGTTCGATCTCTTCGGTGACGCCGCTGCCTGTCACGCGTGCCAACGTTGCGGCCAACAGCGGCTGGGTTGCGGCCGCTGCGACGGCAACGATGGGTGCGCCGTTTGTCGCACGGTTGCCGAAATGCGCGCGCGCGGCACGGCTGCTCGCTGCGACCCGTCCCTCGGCGTCGCCCACCAGCACCATCTCGGCAGTGCCGTCGAGCACCGCCATCAGTCGCGTCGATTCCGCCGCCGCTTCGCCCGACAGTGGCGCACACAGCGCCTCCATCAGCTCGACCGACGTCATGACGAATCGAGGTCGACCACGGTGGAGGATGTAAACCGGATCCCGGGCCGCGCGTTCCTGCCACTTGCCGAACTGACGAACGAGTTCCGACGAGGTGACCAATTGGTCTCGGGGTGGATCGAACGACGCGAGCATGACACGAAGGATAACCCGGCGGAACGTGGTTGCCATACGGATCCTCCGGAATGGAGCAATCTTCTTGTATTTCGAGGGACCAGATTTCTGCGTCTACGAGCAGAAATCGAGGATCGTCGTCACGGCATCATCGCAACCGTTGCGGGTTAAACGGTGGCGCCGTGGTAAATCACAGCGACTAGAAGGGGTTGGCGACGCGGAGAAGATCCGAGGTCGCCGATAGTTCGGATGACGCGCCGGTCCCGCGTGTTCGTCCGGCAAGATCGCGGGCACTGCGCATTGCGCTGCCTGAGACCCCGGCGGCGGACGGTCCCCCGCCGCCGGGGTCGACGCGACAACGCTGGCTTGCCCCCGCCGCGGGCACATCCTAGCTTCGCAGCGAAACGGGGAGAGCGGCATGCGGACGTGGTGGGCGTTGCTGGTTGCGCTGGCGGGCGCGGTGCTGCTCGGTATTTTCGCGACGACACCCCCGGCGCCCGCCGGTCTGGATGCGCCCGAAACAGCCTTTTCCGCCGCTCGCGCGATGGTCGATGATCGCGTGATCGGCCGCGCGCCGCATCCGACGGGTAGCGTGGATGACGCACGCGTGCGGGCCTATCTCGTCGCGCGATTGCGTGCGGCGGGGCTGCAAGCAATAACCACCAGCGCGCCGATGGGCCCGGCCGCGGCAAAACGGCTCGACGAATGGCGCGGCGCGGCCGCTCCTCCGCCGGCGCTGACTAATATTCTGGCCGTTCTTCCGGGCCGGGATCGCACGTTGCCCGCGGTGTTGCTCATGGCGCATCATGATAGCGTGTGGGGATCGCCTGGCGCCGCGGATGACGGTGCCGGCGTGGCGTCGGTGCTGGAAACGGTGCGCGCGGTGAGGGCCTCGGGTCAACGTCCGCGGGACCTGATGGTGCTGTTCACCGATGGCGAGGAGCTTGGGCTGGAGGGGGCACAGGCATTCTTTACGAGCGACCCCCGCCGTGGGCATGTCGGCGTGATCATCAACCTCGAAACCCGTGGTGGTGGGGGGCGCGCGTCCATGTTTGAAACCGGCGCCGGAAACGGGGCGATGATGCGGTTGTTCGAAACCGCTGTCGCGCGACCGGTGGGTACGTCGCTCAGCGTGTTTATCTACCAACATTTGCCCAATTCGACCGATTACACGGTGGCCCAGAAGCTGGGATATCCAGGTTTCAACTTCGCCTTCATCGGGCGGCCTGGCCTGTATCACTCGCCGCTGGCGACGCCGGACATGCTGGATCAGGGCGCGGTACAGGACATGGGTCGGCAGGTGCTCGACCTCACCCGTGCCCTGCTTGCCGCGCCGGGGGTGCCGGTCAAGGCGCCCGACCGTGTGTTCTTCGACGCGTTCGGGTTATTCCTCATCGCCTATCCCGCGTGGCTTGGCTGGCTGTTGCTCGCGGTGTCGGCGAGCGGCTATGTCGCCGCTCTCCGGCGCAAGCAGCGATCGAGCGGCGAAATCTGGCGCGGCGCGAGCATCGCCGTGGCTATTATCGTGCTTTCCGCAGTTTTGCTGTTCGCGGGAAATATCGTCTCCGGCGCCGGCGGGAAGGTCAATTATTACGACCGTCTCGCGGCGATTCCCCGGCTGGAATGGCAGGAGCTGTTGCTGTGCCTTGCCACCATGGCCCTGGTCTGGGCGTGGATGATGCCTGCGCGCCGCGTCGAAGCGGGGACCGCCGTTGGTCTGGCGTTGCCCCTCCTGTTGCTTGCTGGGGTCGCCCAATTCGCTGCACCAACCGCGGCCTTCCCGATTACCACGCCATTGCTACTTGGCGGAATCGCGGCTGCAATCGGTCGGCTCGGCAATACACGCGGCGGCATGTTCGCCAACATGATCGTCGCGATGATCGGGACCGGCTATATGATTTCGCTTGGCTTCTTCCTGCTCCAGGGGGTCGGACCCGATACGCCGATGGTGGTTGCGCTGCCGTTGGCATTGTCGGCCTTGCTCGTTGCGCCGCTGATACCACCCATATCACGCAGCTTGGCGTTGAAAGCGGCGGCGGTCCTGATCGCGGTCGGCGTTGCTATTGCACTGTGGGTCCGGCTCGATGCGGTCGCGCCGAGCGTCGCGGTGTATAGCAGCTTCAAGTAGCAAAGGGCCGCGACAGCTTCCCGCGCGGCCCTTGCTTCTGAGGATGCGCCTATTGGTCGAGGAAGCTGCGCATCTTGCGGCTGCGGCTCGGATGCTTGAGCTTCCGCAGCGCCTTCGCCTCGATCTGCCGGATGCGCTCGCGGGTCACGCTGAACTGCTGCCCGACTTCCTCCAGCGTATGATCGGTGTTCATTCCGATCCCAAAGCGCATACGTAACACACGCTCCTCACGCGGGGTGAGGCTGGCCAGCACGCGCGTGACCGTTTCCTTGAGGTTTGCCTGGATCGCGGCATCGACCGGGATCACCGCATTCTTGTCCTCGATGAAGTCACCGAGGTGCGAATCTTCCTCGTCGCCGATCGGCGTCTCCAGGCTGATCGGCTCCTTGGCGATCTTCATCACCTTGCGGACCTTTTCGAGCGGCATCGACAGCCGTTCGGCCATTTCCTCTGGCGTGGGCTCGCGGCCCTGTTCGTGAAGGAACTGACGGCTGGTGCGCACGAGCTTGTTGATCGTCTCGATCATGTGGACCGGGATGCGGATCGTCCGCGCCTGGTCGGCAATGCTGCGGGTGATCGCCTGACGGATCCACCACGTCGCGTACGTGCTGAACTTGTAGCCGCGGCGATACTCGAACTTATCGACCGCTTTCAT